>WJJN01000703.1 GCA_014729735.1 Candidatus Zhuqueibacterota bacterium | reverse complement strand
GAAGGATGTTTTCCAGCTAAAGGATCAGGAATTAACCATCTCCCAATTGTAGGATCAAAATAACGCCCCATGCAAGGCATACTTAATACCAATACAAATAGACCGATCAACAAAACTGTCTTCTTCATTTTCTTGCTCCTTCCCTAAAAATGAGGTTTAAGGTGAATCATTTATTATGTTTTAAATCATATTCTAGCTTTTTATCAGCTTGGCGTGAATAAAATTCTCTTGTTGTTTCAAAAACCATTCCCAATTCTTTGGCTTTATTTTTATAAAATTCAGACTTCTCCAATGATTCCTTTATTCGTGGTATATACTTATCTTCAATTGACATCATTTCAATATCAATTTCTGGAAGCCTGGTTATCTGCTGTTGGTGATTCTGAATCTGGTGCGAAGGATTTTTTGCTTGTGATGAAAGCTGATTAATAAAATCTGATTGAAAAGGATTCGACGGTTTCATTCTCTGTTCAGCTTCTTTATTCGCTCTGTTCTGATAATCCATTCCTGAAGGAAACCTTAGTCCAATATCGTAATGGGATTTTCTGTTTATAAGTGTTAATGTCTCTTGCTCAATTGCCAAAGAATTCTTTTCCATTAACATTAACCGTTCATAATTTCTGGCTTGAAAGAAATAAGTATTTCCCAAATGCCAATATGCTTCGCAATTTAATGAATCATAAGCAATTGCTAAATTCAAACATCGAAATGAATTCTTCATATCTATGCCTTTCTCTGTCCAATATAATTGAACATGGTTATGAACCATCGAAGCAAAATATTCTTTTTTAGTTAATGTTCTAAGATAACATCCATTTTTCAATCCATCTTTTGTTATCTTCATTTCATCAACATACATCCAGTCATCCAAAATCATCCCTTTTGATGTTGTCTCTATGTTATAGTATTTGTTTGAATCTGAATCAATTATATATCGACAAAAGAAATGTTGGGGAGCTCTTACAGGATAAATGGGCCATCCCAATCGATCTGCCAACACCAGGTAGAGCATTGGCAGCGTCACACAACAGCCTTTTTTCGTGGCGATTAATCCATTCAAATAACGATTGCTTTTCTGTTTTCCTTCGATATCATCGAAATCAAATGTAAAGGTGATTGAATCATTCCAGTTTCCAGGAACGAACAAATAATGATTTAGAAGAGCGATTCGTGACTCATGATCTGAGTTGTCTTGATTTAGAATCTTGATTGCTCCAGCCATATAATTGAGTGCATAATCAAAGAATTCAATATTCAGATTAGGGTATGCTTCTTTTGCAATTATTAAGCAAGCTAATCCCAAATCAATTTCTTCTTCTGGCAATTCCAGAATTTGCTCAATCGTCTGACCTTCATATTTTTCTTGAGCGAATGAAATGGAAACAAAAACCAGAATCAACAAAACAACACTTATTTTTTTCATCAGCTTACCCTCCTTGATTTATTCTACATGGATAACGACATAACTGAGCTGCCAAAACCGCTACACTAAAACTGATACAATGCACAGAACAGTAATTTGATCGCCAAATTTCAATTGAAGCATGGCGGTTTTGGTCAGCTCCAGTTAATCGTTAGTCGATAACTTACACATTATTAGAAAATTACCTAATATATACCAATGTAAGTTATATTATTAAAGTTTGAAAAAAATAAATCTTGTAAATAATTTTTCGGAAATTGAAATATAAGTTGATCATTTTTATCAATAATTAAAATATTCGATAATTCACCAGATAAATTATTACTAATAAATAAATGATCTTCAGCGAAATTAAAATAACTTGGATTGTATTTTTCGGCATTTCTAAATAAATCAAATATAGCATGAGGTTTTTTATAAATGCCAAATTCTGAAATATTTTCACTCGTTAATTGTGAAATTATTTCGTCAGAATAAAAATCATAACTTAAAAACAATTCTTTTACTGGACCCGCATCCCATTTAGAAGATAATGTAGCAAGCATATAGATTTTATCATTTCCGACTGTATTAATTTGATTTACTGTTATAAAATCAAAGCCTTTTATTAATTCAGCATTGAGTAACTTGTATAAATCTTTACCAAGAATAAATTCCCCATTCTCCGATATCTTAATAAGCTGCAAAGTTCCAAATCCAGCGATTAATATATTATTACCATTTATCTCAAGATCAAATGGAACAAAATAATTATCTATTGTACTGGTGTCGTTAAAAGATGGATACCGTAAACTCGGTTCTGGTAATTTTCTACTTGACAATGATTTTATATTGTCTAAATATTTTTGAAATAAAATTTTTTTTTGAATATTATAATTATGATCTAAGACTAAAAGATTATTTGTTTTATTTTCTATTCCTACTAAAGAAAAATTATCATCTTTCAACTTTATTCTTTTAAAATTTGATGGGGATCTACTTTTCACTATACTACGAGAACTTAAATCTAATTTGACAAAATGTCCATTCGCATATTTTTCGCCTGCAATATATAAAAACAAAGTGTCAGGATTAATTAACTTTGAATATTTTATATATTTGAATTCGTCATCTATCTTTTTATCTTTCAAATTAAATAATCTTTTTAAAACAAAGCCGTCAGAAATGAGATAAACTTTATCATTTGTAGATATAATTATTTGCTCATCAATTGGTATGCTTATCCTAATATATTTTAATGGGATAAATATAATTAAGCAAATTAATATAAGAAGTAGAATGAAGATGAATTTTTTCATATTAATTATCCTAATTTATAGTTTTAGTTTTCTTGGTCATCAGATTTTTCTTTCTCCACTTGATTTTCATAATCTTGTAAAACACTTTCCCAAAATGTTCTTTCGTCATCTGTTAGTTGATCGCCATATTCATTTAACATTCTTTTATATACTTCAACTTCTTCAGCAGTTATACTGCCCCCAAAAAAATTCCCCTTATTTTCGTATTCCAATAAACCATGAGTAAATTCATGAAATACTATTGCTATGTCCTTTGTTGTAAAATTTCCCGATGCAATGTTTTCAACAATATTACTTTTATATTTAATATCACCAGAGAATTCATTGCCCCAAATAAATGCCCCAAAAGCACCTAAATCCTTTAATAATTGTGGGGCTTCTCTAAATCCCCCCTTTGGTACAAACTGACCAGCCGCAGTAGGTGAAGATGGATTAAAATCAGTGGAGCCTAAAACATTTACTAAAATAAACGGGTTATTATGTAATTTTTGATATATCTTCATTTGCGAGGCGAGCTTTATAAAATTCTCCTTAAATCCTTGAGGAGTATTTGCATTTGTTGAAATTTTAACTTTTCTTCCATCAGGATCGATATTTTTAAGCGGATTGTTTAAAACATAAACGTAGGGACTTATGTTGGGGTAATGATCAGCTAAAGGATCAGGGACTAACCATCTCCCGATTGTCGGATCGAAATACCTCCCCATACAAGGCAAGGTCAAGATTAATACAAATAGATCGATTAACAAAACCGTTTTCTTCATATTCTTGCTCCTTTCATTAGAATGAGTTAAAGATAGATTATTTATTATGTTTTAAATCGTACTCTAACTTTTTATCAGCTCGCCTTTGATAAAATTCCTGAGGCGTCTCAAAGACCATCCCCAATTCAAAGGCTTTGTTCGTATGCCACTATGATAAATTTACACCTGGTTTAATTAATCCCGGCATATTTTATTTGAATTATTTCAGCAAAGTCTTTTTATATACAACTCATCACCAGATTTTCCCAATCCCCCCTTCCACCTCAAACCGGATCAACGCCACTCTCCTCAGCTTCGATTTTTCATAGACTTCTTTAGCAGATATCATTTTCGTTTGCAGCAACCGCACAGTTGTAAATCTCTCCGAATCTTCAAGCGCTTTCAGGAATTGGGCAATTTGCTGTTCGGAAAAAGCAAAACCATTCATCGCGCAACGGAGGCTGCCGGCGGGATTCAGGGTTGTTTTGGATTTTTTGTCGCTTCCGTTCGACTCGTAAACGGATAATTCTCGCAGCCATAATTTTTCCGGTAACAGACGACTTATTTCCCATAATAGTTGAGAATGATTGCTGCGATTCACAATGATTTCCCGGGCATGCCTGATTCGCTGCGACAATTTCTCGTTATCATTTTTCAGTTTTTCAAGTGTTACGATATGCGACTGCATTTGGAATATCGCATCTTCCGAAAGTGACAGTTGATGAGCGAAATAGAACCGAACGAGTTGAACCATGCACAACATCACTAAAAACAGCGATCCGGCAATGAGCATTATTCTCAATGATTTCCGCTTTTCACGTTCCTCTGCATTCCGTGCGATGTGTTCTACTGGCAGAAAATTGATCGTATTGAGGAACGGGTAATGCCCCTTTAATGCCAATCCCGCCGGCAGCGAGTAATCGAATCCCGGCTGGGCATTCTCTGGTGCACCTTCCGGCATTGGTTGCATGATTTCCACCGGCGATATTTGTTGCAGGGACATGCCATGCTCCAACGTCGTTTCATCATTGGAAGTTAGCATAATTTTGGATACCGGTTTTTTGCCCAATGTCTCGATCCAGTAATCAACCAACACCTGCTTTATTTCATCAGACCACTCCTGACTGGAATTGTCTCCTTCCTCAATGTAGTTTCTGGTTTGAAAGGCGCCAACAGGCGTTTCCGCAACTAATAAATTTTTATTTGTTGCCGATATTCGGATTTCTTTATAAAATGAAATATGTCCGCGTTCGCAGATAATGATCGCCGTGGTCTCCGCCTGCATATTTACGATTGCAATCGTATCCTGATAAAATTCATCCCGTTGCAAAGCAAGCACGTTCACCAAATCGGATGAGCCGCTGCTGATTGCTTCTACCTCAAATCCGATATTTTTCAACGTATCGATGTGATTACTTATTTCGTTTTTCCGGGCAATAGCGAGCAGTACGTTCTGCTGTTCAACCTGCTCATTGCCGATCTGAAATGAAAAACGAACATCTTCCTGAGAAATACCTGCCGGCAAAAATCCGGATATATTCTCCATCAGCCATTGCTCTGTTTCCGGGTACGACAGCATCGGAGTTTCAGTCATCAGATGCCGTACACCAATATCATCGATCCGTGACACAATTCGCCCGTGCCGGATGCCCAATCGTTCTTTCAACTTTTTGATAGCTGCCCGGACATCGTTATCATTGCTGCCATTGGTGCCTGAAATTGGCTCGCTTCCCCATCGACCGACTGCAAATCCTTTCCTGCTGCTGAACAATTCCAGTAATTTCACACAATCCCGATTGATTTCCAGTCCCCAGTAGCGTTCTCGCAGCGATAGATCTTTGATGTTCAAATCCATATTCAAATATCTGATCTTCAATCAACTATTCAACTCTTTAATTTAAATAGTAACTGACAAGTTAAATTCTGCACTTTTTTTAATAAATATTCCTGATCGATCTTTTGGTTTTTCTCATTTTTAATTTTTCATTCTTAATTTTTAATTGCAGCTTGTCTGCACACCTATTTAATAATACCCTCCGTGCCAATGGTATGATTCAAATGGGGCGTTACATAAACCACCAGCTCAGACTCGGTGATGTTTTTCGAATGGTTTTGAAACAGGCGTCCCAGCAGCGGAATGTCACCGAGAATGGGAAATTTCTTGTATGTCGAATTATCCGTGGTTTGTCGCAGTCCGCCGAG
>WJJN01000702.1 GCA_014729735.1 Candidatus Zhuqueibacterota bacterium | reverse complement strand
TAACATAATCAGTATGATGAAAAGAGGAGAATTTAAAATGACAGCCATTATCTATCCAGTAATTTATATTCTGATTGTATTAAGTCCTCTGGCTCTTATTTTCATAAACGGACCTTTTACAGATCACGGATATCTTTATGAAATGGGCAAAGCATTTGCCCTTATGGGATTTGTAATTGTCGGTATGCAGTTCATACTTTCTTCCCGACGAAAATGGATTGAACGACCTTATGGGCTGGATATGATTTTCAGTTTTCACAAAGCAATGGCAGTATTAGGGGGGATATTGATTTTATTGCATCCGGTTTTATTATCGCTCGGATCGGGAAATTTTAAATTGCTCACCTCGTTATCACTGCCCTGGTATATCTGGCTGGGTAAATTCGGATTGTTTTTAATTCTCATCCAAATCATTATCAGCCTGTTTCGGATTAAATTGAAATTCGGATTCGAAAAGTGGAGGCTATCTCATAATATCATCGGTGGAATTTTTCTGGTCGGCGCTTTTGCTCATAGCATAATTACCAGTCATGCCGACTTGAAGCTCGGCTCGCTGCAGATTCTATGGACCGGATTACTTGTAGTGGCATTGTCATTTTACGTTCATCATAAATTTATGATACCTGCAAAGCTTCAAAAGCAAAGGTATACCATCACGGATGTACGGCAGGAAGTTCATAATGTCTGGACACTGGAAATGTCGCCGCCCGAAGATCACAATCGTTATCACTATTATCCCGGACAGTTTCATTTCATAAAATTGCACCGAGAGGTTGCAGTGCCTGATGAGGAACACCACTTTACAGTTTCTTCGAGTCCTACACAGCCGGGAGTGGTGACATCCAGCATCAAGGAATCTGGTGATTACACATCGACAATTCGCCATACCAAAAAGGGAGATACGGTTTCAGTCGAAGCGCCATTCGGCAGGTTTTCGCATGTACTTCATCCGGAGGATAAGAAATTTGTATTCATCGCCGGCGGAATCGGAATTACACCGATCATGAGCATGTTGCGGTATATGCGGGATAACAAATCGAAATTCGATGCGCTTCTCATTTATGCGAATCATTCGGAAGAAGATATTGTTTTTCGAAAGGAGCTCGATGATATGGTTGCTGAAGGATCTCCGAAATTAAATATCGTTCACGTTCTGGATCATCCCGGAGAAGGATGGGAAGGTGAAACCGGTTTTGTAGATCAAACGAAATTAACAAAACATATAGATAATTTTAAGGATAAAGCATTTTACATCTGTTGCCCGCCGGCAATGAGAAAAATGGTTCTGAAGCTCTTGAAAAAACAGGGCGTAAGTACCAGTCAAATACGGGTTGAGATATTTTCACTTTAAAATAGAGGAGTGTAAAATGAGAGCCAAAAAACTTAATTGGGTTGTTGCCATAATCTATTTAGCGATTTTTGCAGCCGGAATTTCTTTTGCTATTATACGATCGACTTATTATTTATTCTAAAATCGATGGCATTCTAATGTTATTCGATTTTCAGATTCTTTTCAATTACCTTTTGTATATATTCTGCAAAGCAAAATCCACACGGATTGCCTTTTTCACTTTAATAGTCAGTCATTTTCGCGAATGTCTGTGATGCATTTATAGAAGAAAGGATTAAGACATGGATATGAACTTTGAGAACTACTTGAATACTGTCGGATCCTGGTTTCTTTCAAGTGGTTTACAAATCATTTTAGTAATTATACTTACTCTAATTGCTTTAAAAGTCGTACAGGCGATTTCCCGAAGGATTTTTAGCAGCCTGTCGAAGCGAAAAGCGGATGTTGAATTTCAAAAGCGCACCGATACATTGAAATCTGTCATTCAATATCTTTTAACCATTGTTATTTTAACGATGGCTGTTATCATCGTTTTGGGAGAATTGGGAGTTGAGATCGGACCGATTCTGGCGGCAGCCGGAGTTGTCGGTCTGGCGGTTGGTTTTGGTGCACAAAATCTCGTTCAGGATGTGATAAGCGGGTTCTTCATTTTATTAGAAGATCAGATTCGCGTCGGCGATGTGGTCCAAATTGCGGGTAAGGGAGGATTGGTCGAAAAAATAAATTTGCGAATGACCATTCTGCGGGATCTGGCAGGCAATGTCCATTATGTGCGAAACGGTCAGATCGATGTCGTAACGAATATGACCAAAGATTATTCCCGTTATGTTTTCGATATTGGCGTGGCATATCGGGAAGATGTGGATGAGGTTATCGAAGTAATTAAAGAAGTCGACGAAGATTTGCGCAATGACCCGGATTTCAGCGATGATATTATCGAGCCAATGGAAATTTTAGGACTCGATCAATTCGCCGATTCCGCAGTGGTTGTAAAAACTCGGACGACAACCAAGCCTATAAAGCAATGGCGTGTGGCTCGCGAATTTAACCGCCGGTTGAAAAAACGTTTCGATGAACTGGATATCGAAATTCCGTTCCCACATGTGACGCTTTATGTGGGACAGGATAAGCAAAATGATTCACCGCCACTAAATTTAGTTATGAAAGAATTTGATAAAAACTTAAAAGAGGACGCGTGAAGACTATTTAATAATAGTTTCACAGGAGGTTCTGACTATGAAAGTTAATACGTCATTTTTATACTTTATTAGTGTTATATTTATTCTCAGTTGTTCATCTTCACCAGGAAACGGTAATGATCAAACCGCCTTAGAGGAAGCATTCCCGAATCTTGAATTTACCAGACCGGTGGACATGCAGTTTCCGAACGATAATTCGAACCGGCTACTCGTTGTGGAACAGCAGGGAGTCATTTATACATTTGAAAACAATCGGGACGTAACCACAAAAAAGGTGTTTCTTGATATTCGGGACAAGGTGGATGACAGAGGTAATGAAGAAGGTTTGCTGGGATTGGCGTTTCATCCGGATTATCAAAGCAATGGCTATTTTTATGTAGATTACACAGCATCGAATCCCGACCGCACCGTGATTGCACGATACGAAGTGAGTGCCACGAATCGGGATTCGGCTGTTGTGAATAGTGAATTCGTCATTCTTGAAGTCGAGCAACCGTATTCAAATCACAATGCCGGGCAAATTTTGTTTGGAATGGATGGATATTTTTACATTACATTGGGTGATGGCGGTTCGGGAGGCGATCCACAGGGAAATGGGCAAAATTTGGGTACGCTGCTTGGCTCGATCTTGCGCATCGATGTGGATCAGACTTCAGGGGACAGAAATTACGGGATCCCGACGGATAATCCATTTGTTGCAAATCAGCGGGAATTTCGCGAGGAAATTTATGCGTATGGCTTGAGAAATCCATGGCGTATCAGCTTCGATCCTGAGACACAATGGTTATGGGCAGCAGATGTCGGTCAAAATCAGTACGAGGAAATCGATATTATTGAAAAAGGCAAGAATTACGGCTGGAATATTATGGAAGGATTTCATTGCTATAATACATCGTCGTGCGATACTGCTGGGTTGGAACTGCCGATTTGGGAGTATGATCACAGCCTTGGACTGTCGATAACAGGTGGATTTGTTTATCGCGGGGCTCGTTTACCGGAATTGGTCGGTAAATATATTTACGCGGATTACGTCAGCGGCAGAATCTGGGCACTGGAATATGACGGCACAGGAGAACCTTCCAATTCGTTGTTAATAAATACGGATCTGAATATCTCTTCTTTTGGAATCGATCAGAATAATATGCTTTATATGTTGGCATTTGATGGTAAAATTTATCGGTTCAAAGCCGGGGGAACGGGAGTCATGGACTCAAAAAATATAATGAAACCTGCGCTTGTACGATTGGCTCAGAATTATCCCAATCCTTTCAATTCGAACACGACTATTACATATCATTTGGAAAAAAACACAAATGTCGTTCTGGAAATTTATGACATATTGGGGAGATTAATAAGGACGCTGGTGCAAGGTCACCAACTCCGGGGTGAGAAAATCGTGGTGTGGGATGGCAGGGATATCCAAAATAAAAATGTTCAAAGCGGAATATATTTTTATAAATTAAAAACAGGTGGATTTGAAAAAACGAAAAAGATGGTTTTGCTGCAATAGTAGCAAACGGATGTTTAATATAGCAGATTAATAACTAAGGATTTATTTTGAAATTTCTGTATTTTTTAATTTTCAGCATGATTATGATTTCAACACCTTTGCAGCCACAGATCCTGAATGGTGGATTTGAACAATGGGCAGGAGGTGAACCGGCTAATTGGTTAACAAATAACGTACGAAATCCCGAGATTACCTTAATACCAATAACTCAAACAACTGATGCGCACAGCGGCTCATACGCACTTCGGGGAAAAGTGATTACTACCGGTGTTGGTCCGATTACATATTCTCCCAAACTACAATCAGGAACATTTGGAAATCTAACATTTCCCTATTCATCACAGCCGGAATATATAAAAGGATATTATCAATTTCACCCTGTTGGTGGTGATAAACTGGATGTTCAATTCATTATATCCAAAGGAGAACAGATTGTAGCGATAGCGGGTGAAACATTTTCAGCGGATACGGATACCAGTTATGCAGAAGCAATTTTCAGGGTAGTTTATCGTGATTCGCTATCTATCCCGGACAGGATGTATATTATTTTTCAAATATTGCCAGGCGGTGATGATCAGTATGCGAACGTTGGCACCTCATTTATCATCGATGATTTCCCGTCACTCGTCCTGGTTCGCCCGCCGGAAGAACGGAACGGATCAGCAGTGAGCGGAACTGCGTCAAAAGCAAGCCAGGAAGAGCGAGTGGTTTTCATTGCCGGAGAACAGGAACTGATTAAATGGGAAGGTGCCGGGGCTCAGAATGTAGACATCAAATACAGCGAGGACGACGGTAAAACCTTTAATGAAATCGTCAGCAGTTATCCGGCGGATTCCAACCAATATGCCTGGGATGTTCCGGATGAATTGCTGACCCGAAAAGCACGAATCAGAATTACGGAAACCGAGTCACCGGATACGAATGTAACAAGCGTCCAATTTAGCATAAAGCCGTGGCAATTCACCCGGATTGATGCAACCGATGAATTCGAGCTCTTTCAACCAAGCCTGGATGGATGGTCATTTGGCAATAATCAGGGTAACATGTGGCCTGCCTCCTGGTATCAGCAATTTGATTATGAAGAGGGTACCGATCCCTACACTGGTGAACCGTTTCCAGAGGATCTGCAATTTGCGCAGGCACGGTCATCGGACTTCATGGATTGGGTATTATTTGTCGATGTATTCAGGACCGTGCAATGCTACTATCCTTTACTTCTCGATTATCGAGCCAGAGCGGTTACACGATGGGCTGGTATTAAAAGAGGCTGGCCCGGGTCCTGCTTCGGTTTCGCTGTATCCAGCTTGATCGCCTTTTATCATAAATCGGGATTGCTAAGTGTATTTCCGGAACTCGGCGATTTTCAACGACTCGGGGAGGTTTCGTTAGCAGACACATCGCGATTGACAGTCAACCATTATTTTACACATCAATTTGGACGAGAGGTTATACAATATAGACGATCCAAGCGAGGGACGACACCTAGGCAGTTGCTGCAAAATCTTAAAAATATGTTAAGGAGGGAAAATGGAGATGGCAGACCGCTCGGTTTTTCCAATGTTGGTGGTTCGGGCGGACATGCTGTTGTTCCCTATAAACTTGAACGTATCGGGGAGTCTCATTCCTTCAGGCTTCTACTTTATGATAGCCGGTCTGTGTCAAACCCATACATCCGAATCGATTCGTTAGCGAATACCTGGCAGGAGTTCTCCGGACTTGGATGGCCATCGGCGTCTAAAGAATGTTATTTGCTGCCATTAAGCGGCGCATTTTTAGCTACGCCAACGATGCAAAAACGCGGGCATGCCGAATTAGCTGCCGTCAATTCATTAGCTAAAGAAGCAGATCGCATGAC
Source organism: Candidatus Zhuqueibacterota bacterium (assembly GCA_014729735.1). Taxonomy (GTDB): domain Bacteria; phylum Zhuqueibacterota; class Zhuqueibacteria; order Thermofontimicrobiales; family Thiofontviventaceae; genus Mariaggregatimicrobium. The sequence continues at coordinate 1,594 of WJJN01000702.1, read as the reverse complement.
CGTTTATAACACAAGCGATGCGGAAATCGTTATTACCGCAACTACAGGTGAACAAATTGGCTATCGGGATAGCGTTGCATTTAATGAATTTGAAGATGCAAATCCGATCATTCCCATGGTAGGCGGCTTCTATCCTCCAATTGGGTATGACATTCCAAAAGGGGACTATTCTCTTGAAATCAGCTCGTTTCTGGATTCGGTCTCATATGTTTACTTTCTCTCAGACTCGAATATATTTAATTATGGAAGAACAGATGCACTTGAAAATGAGTCGGACATTCTCTACTATTCAGAGAACGGATTACGACTGATCAATCCGGACCAAACGACACGTCGCGTTAATCTTGAATCTATTATACTCACGGATAGCACAAGCGAAAAAGCGTTTGCTGTAAGTAATGTTGAAATATCAGGCACGGATTCAATCCATGTGATGGAGGAAAACCGTGGTGAACTATTATTGAAGAATTATGGTGCTCGTACTGATTACGATTTAAGAGTGAAACAAGTGTCAGGCGGTGGAAAAGCTGTTTTTCGGCATGCCACCATTCAATTAGAAGAAAATTCAACGCACCGGATTAAACCTGTTTGGGATGATTTGGATGAAGCTCCAATGAAAATATACATTGACAACGGACATGATGGCACGACGGATGATTCGTTGCAATTGTCAAATCAGACGACAAAGCTGGAAGATGATGAGAACAGTCTGCAAACCCCGAATGAATACAAGCTGGCTCAGAATTATCCGAATCCGTTTAATCAAACAACGATGATCCGGTACAATTTACCCGAAAATTCCGAAGTGACACTGGAAATCTACAATATTCTGGGACAAAAAGTCATTACGCTGATCGACGAAATCCAGACCGCAGGAGAAAAGTCAGTGGTCTGGAACGGACGAAATCAGCTCGGCGAGATCGTAAATTCCGGGATTTATATTTATCGGATGAAAGCAGGTGATCTAACGAAGACCAAGCGAATGCTATTTTTAAAATAATGCACGAAAGCAAACCAAGTGGCTCTTGATTTAATTATCTATAGCATAAAAGGAGAAAAAAAGAAGGAGTATGAATTATGAATAAAATAAGCATTGTTATCGCAGTTATATTGTTATTTGCAACAGGAGCAATGTTCGCGCAGGATGAAGCAGAAGAGACCTGGACGACAATGATGGCTGGACAACGGATGCATCACGGCATGATGGGGCGCGGAATGATGGGCTATGGAATGATGCATGGAATGCATGGAACGGCTATGATGGGCATGGGAGATCATCTCATTATGCAGCTTTGTCATTTCGGATGTCCTGGTTTTATTCTGGAAATGTCGGATGAATTAAATTTGACAGATGATCAAATAAGTGATCTGAAATCGATGATGAACGAATACCAAAAATACGCTACAAAGAAAATGGCAGATATTCGTGTTGCGAAAATTGAGTTATCTGAAATGCTGGACATGTCAAAACCCGATTTTGACAATGTTAAAGAAAAAGTCGATGAAATTGCTGTGATCGAAAAAGAGATGCGAGTTAATTTTTTGGATAACATTGAGAAGAGCAGGAATTTGCTTACAGCAGAACAATTGAAAG
>WJJN01000701.1 GCA_014729735.1 Candidatus Zhuqueibacterota bacterium | reverse complement strand
TTGAAATCCATTGGATATACATTGTAAATCCCGACATTGCGATCCAGTAGTGCGGAATTCGCTGTTCCAATCATCGCCGTTATTTTTCTGCCATCCAATAATCCGTAATGCGCCGCCAGCAGCGAACCGATGTAATAATGCGCATCTTTTGAGCCGTCTGCAAAATAGTTGATCAGATACTGCTGGTCTTCATCCCACAACTTTTCGACTAAATTCTGCTGCATTCGATCTGCCAGCGACTCGTAAACCGGCAGATGTCCGGAATTCATTTTTAAAACAGATGAAATGAACACAAACTCCCGCAGCGCCTTGATCGCAAGAATCGTCATATACGAACGGGGACCGAAATTTTTGCCAATATCCCACCAATCCGGGCGATTCGACCAGATCAGTCCGTCACGAATTGTTTTCAACCCTGTTTCCAGACTCTTTTCCAGAAATGGATAAAGAGTTTGAACAAACGCCGAATCTGCGGTGTGGCGCAGATATTTCCCGCTCACGATGATGAACCAGTAATTATTCCAGTTATCATAATCCGCGAATTCGGTGACATATTGACCATCCCGCCAGTAGTAAGCGTGCGGAATGACGCTGTCCGCATTGGCATGTTCTATTGTAAATGCCAGATCATTTTTCACCCGCTGCGGATCGAAATATACGGCAGCAAGGTCGGTGACAAATGCATCATGGGAAAAGTAGAAATTATATTCCGCGGGACAGGGCATGGGACGCATCTGTCCGTCCAGATAATGGATGTTCGTCTGCAAAATCGCCTGCGCCCACCCGACGGAGTGATCGAGCCACGGATCGCCGGTTTTGAATTCGCTGCCTGTCGTGGCACTTTTCAGTACCGATTGTTCGAACGCATCGATTTCCTGCTGATAATTCTCCTGCAGAAAATCGACCAGGTCCGCGGCTTCGCCTGCCCTGCACTGCCCGATGATGTGTACAACTTTCATTTCTTCGCCGGCTTCCAATTTCTTTTGATATCGAAATCGTGCCGCAGGTCGCTGCTGGTTTCCATTTTCAGAGAATTGATCCACTGATTTCCAGTAACGGACTTCATTTTTCACAGGACCGGCGAAATTATATGCCACCGGCGATCCCCCGGCATTTGCGACGAACAGTTCCACATGCTGCGTTGCGGGATCATCGTATTTTGTAAAAATGGCTGCCGCATCCGGATCGAAACTGGAATGAGCGACATCCATCATTCGATATGAATGGCAGGTGCGTAAAATCTGTTCGAGATGAGTTTCAAATGTGAACACGTGATCCTGTCCGTCATTATTTGTCAATTTGTAAATAGCCACCATTGCAGGTTTATTTTTAATGAAATGATAGCTCACTTCGACAGATCGCAGTGCCCCGGCATCATGAAAACGAACCATGTACGGCGTCAGATCGAAAGTCATCGGTTTCGAGCCGATGATTTCCTGTGCACTGTCATCGATAGTCAATGCAAGCTGCATCACGTGGGTCGTATCCCTGTGCCAGTAATCGGTCAGCAGATCGATGCTCTTGGCGGCAGGATAATAAAAGCTGATCCTCTGCAGCGCCGGCGAACTGTGATGCATCTCGATGCCGACATAAGGTCCGCCGACCTCGATCTGGGCGTCGCCGGTGTGGGAGACTTTCAGTTCATTTTCAAAATCTGCTTGATTTTGGCAGCCGGAAATGAATAGCAGACAAATGAAAATGATTTGTAGGTATAATTTTTTCTTCATCATTATATCGAGCCAGATATTCAGCATCAGAACGAAAACACCAATAATACCATTCTGAATGCGCCGTCTTTTTACGCCGAAGGCGTTATAAACCAAAGCCCAGGGTGCCGGTTTCTCCTGCACCCTGGGTAAGAAATTTCTAATAATAATGAATCCCAACGGGATTCCACAATTTGTCTACCCCTTTCAGGGTTCATGCAGTTTGTTCGATTTTAATTCCGAGGGTTGAAAAGCATAACCCTCGGCTTTGCTGTTTAATGCCTTTAGCGTAATCACCAAATAATAATATTCAAAATCTACCGCAACATCACCATCTTCAATTTCGCTTTCCACCCACCCATTGTGATCCTGCAAAAATAAATCCCGGATGACACACTCTGCCCCATCTCATCGGCGCCATCCCAGCGCAGGGAATGAAATCCGGCATTCTGCTGCTCATCCAGCACCCGACAGACCCGGCGACCGATCACATCGTAAATGTCGATTCGGACACGCCCGGAATGCGGCATCTGCCATGAAATCATCGTTCCGGCATTGAACGGATTGGGATAATTTGGCAGCAGCCGGAATTCCTTTGGCTGGTTCGTGATATTCTTTCGCACCCCGGATTCGATGTGATATAAATTCTGAATTTCTTCTTCCGAGACTGCGTAATTGTAAATGCGCACATCATCGATCACGCCGCTGAAATTATAATTGGTGTCATTGGGAAGCCGCTGCCCGACCGTCACATCAATAGTGGTGGGCATGATTTTCCCGGAAAATGTGGTCTCGGAATCCAGCTCCCCGTTCAGGTACAGATCGAAGACGCTGCCGTCGTAGCGCGCCACCACGTGATAGAACACATCCGCCAGCAGCTCAGTACCCGAATCGATGTCTTTGATGCCGTCCGTCGTCTTCACAGTCCAGCGCAGAAGATGCGAACCTTCGAGGATCGATAATTTCCAGCGGTTCTCCCAACTGCCGTGGGAGATCGGAAACATCTCCCACTCGAAGAATTGATCGGCTTTCATCCAGAAACTGACGGTGATTTCATCCTCAAAATTTAGCAGCGAATTGTTAGCAACCGCAATGAAATCATTCTCGCCGTCAAATTGAAAAGCATGATTTTCGACGCCGAATCGGTCTGACGCCGGGGTCGCACCGTGCACTGTGCCGTGATTTTCGAATCCGCTAAAATCCTCGGCACTGTCATTCAGCGGCAGATAGACGAGTGGCAGCCCTGTCCCGATGTTCGCAAAATCGAGCACCACGATTCCCGCACTATCCGCTGCGACGCCGCCATATCCATCCTGCACCTCACAGCGAATGATGTAATAGCCGGTCTGCTGCGGCGCTGTCCATTGCGCCGAGGCGCCATTTTCTTTGATTACACCGGCGTCCGCACTCCACACGAATGCCAGCGTATCGCCGTCCTCGTCGGTCGCGTCGCAGGTCAGTTGCACCGCGGAACCGAGGTCTGCTTTTATGCGATCTGCATAAAATGCATCGATGACCGGCGCGTGGTTTATTTTCGTCGTGACTTCAATCTGGGTTGAATCCGCCGCGCTTCCGCCGTTGCCATCGGTAACAATGCAGGAAATTTCATACAGCCGCGGCGTGTCCGGCGCCTGCCAGATTAGTTTCGGCTCTCCATTCCCGACAAAATTTCCATCGACAAGCCACTGATAAGATAATTGATCTCCATCTTTGTCTTCTGCCGTGCAATAGAACGTGGTTTCTTCTGCGATCCTTAAAATATCTTTCGGCGCCGCCAGTCCTTTTATCCGCGGCGGGTAATTATCCACCGCCTGACCGAAACTATAATCCACGACCCGGTCATTGATCAGCATTTTATTGAGCTGATAAGTGACCTCTCCTCCTGCCGGCGCCAGCACCAGCATCACCACGCCATCCGCTGGTATCTCGATTTGAACCGTACCCGAAACACCCTGCATCAAAAAGCTCTTTGAAATGGCGTCGTACAAATCATATCCTGCGTCATCCAGATTGACGTCCACAAGTTTCGCAGAACTAAACGGATTATAATAAAGATAAGTAGGATACGCCGGTGGGTGATAATAATCAGTTGCCAGCAGATCCAGCTTCAGGATCATCTCGACATTCGTCGTGTCGATAATCCCGCCCAAAATCCCGACATGGGATGATCCGTACAGCGCCAGATTTGTCGCTCCCCAGCCGCCGGCAATGGCGTCGCCGGTGGCATACGGACTGATCGTCGAATTGAACGGCGCTTTCTGGCGCATGGCTTCATGAGCGATATACGAATGCGGATCGTACTGCTCCGACCATTCCTCGCTGTCCTGATTTCGATCCGGTAGAAATTCTGGATAAAATAGCCGGCTGGCATTGGCGACATTCAGCGCCCATTTGCCGATCGCCCGGGCGAAACGGGAATCGTGACGCGTCATCGGGACCAATGCGCCGACCTGCTCGAAGCCGTTCATCGCAAATGCATAATCATCGATTCCGGTCGCCTCGCCAACCAGCCCGGAACAATCATAATCACCCCACTTGCCGACAATCACTCCCCAATCGCGCAGCGGTCCGACATTAAAACACCAATTCACGATCTTTTCGATATCATACGATGTGCCAAGCTCGGCATTCATGCGCGCAGCGATATACGCTCCATACGGCAACTGCAATTCATACGCGGGATTTGTTTTCAGTTGATTCAGAAATTCCATGCACCATTCCGCACCGCGGCGGTATTTTTCATCACCAAGCTGCACGTACGCCTGATATAAAATCCATGCAATCGCTCCGGCAGCTTCAGGCTCCAGCACGCCCTGTGTATTTCCGGTCATTGTGGAAAACTCCCAGCCGCGGTAATAGACCACGGCATAGCGCCAGGGCGCCGCCTGTCCGCCCATCTTTTCCACAGCCGCGAGCCAGCGGTCGGCGACTGTTCTGAATTGATATTCGAAATCGCCGGTGCCCGGATACAGATAATTCAATTGATAGAAGAAAATATTGGGCATGGTATCGTACCAGAAATCCTGCCCGCTATTGTACACCGGATTATTCAGGTAGATATTTTCCTCGGGACGCTTGTTGAAAAATTCCTCGCACATCAGCGCCCAGTTTTCCCCGTGCTGATCGCTTTTATCGATGCCTGCCAGCGTCGCGCCGATCACTGCCGGCAGCACATTGATTGCTTCCGCCGACTTGGGATACGGCGTCCCCACTACCGTGTGCAAACTGAAGCTCTGATGTTCAGGATAGTTGACCGTATTCGGGATCATGTTGATCAGCGGCAGATATTGTCCCGTGGCATTGCGATCGAACACCAGCGAATCATAGCCAATTGCCACCTGCTTCCAGTCGCGCATTTCATACGGCGCGGGCATGTTGGGCATTTTCTCGATTCGGGGAATGTTGATTTGCTGAGCAGTTGCATTCAGGTTCAATATTAGTAAAATGACGACCAATGGAGTTAATGCCAAATCCGCCATTATTTTGGAAGATAATTTTAATACCATGCTCGCCACTCCCAATCTATGGTCGGATACGCCTGCCGTGGCAAGGTTCCGCCCTTTTTCACGACATACACATCGATGGTCTGCGGATTATGTTCATTCTCCACGCCGATGTCTGCCAGCAGATCTTCATCGATTTTAATCTGATATTTCTTTTTCAATTTCAAAATTTCCCGGTACACCCGCGCCATGTATGCCTGACTCTGATACGCGGACATCACATTACCCCGCGCCTTTTCAAACGGAATCACCTCGCCTTTGGCATTCCTGAATTCATTGAGATTCTTTTGATAATAATCCCTGAGCTTTTCTTCGGTCACGTTCACATCTTTTGCCAGTTCCAGCTTCATCGCAGAATAGACGATTTTTTCTCCCCACCACTGTTTCTGCTCGCGAACTGACGGCAGCCTGTCCAGTCCCCGCTCGTACGC
>WJJN01000700.1 GCA_014729735.1 Candidatus Zhuqueibacterota bacterium | reverse complement strand
TCACTTTGTGTTCCATTCCGAAGAAGGCGCTGTGGAAGATACGCTGACTGCGGTGTTCAGAATGAAAAAAGGCACTATTGTCGAACTGGAAGTCAGCAATTGCCAGCACGAAGTTCCGTGGTATCGCGGGGAAACCATCGAACTGTGGGGGGATAAGGGGACGTTGTATTATCAACCGGCGAGCGGAATCATGCAGCTTTATTCGATTTCAAAAGATACAAACCCCATCTCAAAAGGCAGTTTTATCGAACTGAATTATCCGTCGGATGGCAATGAAATGGTGCGGATCCATCAATATTTTATCGAAAGTATCGAAAAGGACAAACCGGTGCCGGTCTCCGGCGAAGACGGATTAAAGGCAATGGAAATGGTGAATGCGGCTTACATTTCAGGAATAACGCATTCGTCGGTCACAATTCCGTTTCCCGATGAATTAGAGGATAAAACAGGTATTCGATAATTAAATCACAGCGAATCTAAATACAAATTAAGGTGGAAATATGGCGGTAAAATTTGGTGTTATTGGCGTCGGTGGATTTTCATTCAACAGAAGTCTACCCGCATTTTTGAACGCGGATCATTTTGAACTGGCAGCGATCATGGATGCTGTTTCTGAGAACGTGAAGAACGCGTCTGAAAAATTCAGTGTGCCGGAGAACAAATGCTACCATAACGTGGATGATCTGCTTGCCGATCCGGATGTCGAAGCTGTGATGATCTCGACGCCGGTGCATACGCATGCGGCGCTGGCATTGAAAGCCATCGAGAGCGGGAAGCACGTATTTTCGGAAAAGCCGCTGGGAAGAACGACTGCTGAAGCGGAAAAAGTCGTGGCAGCAGCAGATAAAAACAGGATCAAGCTCGGCGTCGGTTTTCATCTGAGATTTCACGTTTTGCATCAGAAGGCAAAGGAATTGATCGATGACGGGAGCTTCGGAAACGTGAATCTCATTCGGATGCAAAATCATCTGAATTATCCTGAGATCGTGGGAGCGTGGCGGCAAAATCCGGAAATGAGCGGCGGAGGCGGACCCAGCATCGATGTGGGATCGCATCATATTGATCTGATGTGCTATTTGACCGGAAGTCCTGTAAAAGAGATAACTGCTGTTGCGGCAAATCAGGTACATAAGTATAAGGTCGAAGATATTTCATTAATTCTGTTGCGGTTTGAAAACGGCACGCTGGGGATGATGGACCTCTCTTGGAATATACCGCACAGGTTCAATGTATTCGAAGTTTACGGAAGCAAGGCGTCGCTTTACTGCGAAAAAACAGTGGGACCGTTCCGTGATCCTTATGCGCGCTTGTTGACCGGCGACAAAATCGAAGAGCTCACACCCGAATATCAGGACACATACACGATTGAAGCAGAGGCATTCGCCAGATGGATCGAATACGATGAGCCGTTTCTGATCCAAGGAACAGAGGGAATCGTAAATAATCGCCTTCTGGAAAAAGTCAATGAGGCGATTTTGACGAAAAAAACAATAGTTGTATAGAAAGGTAATTTATGAATATCGACTGGATTACATGGAGCATCTGGCTCGTTGGATTTATCATCTGGATCGTTTGGATTGTTCTGCCAATAAAAGAATTCATTAATATCGTCCGGTCTCGAAAAAATCAATAATCCGTGAAGTGGAGATTCTATGGCATTAATCGACATTATTATTGTTATCTCATTTCTGCTGTTTTCCTTTTTGATTGGAAGTTTATTCTATCGCTGGGTCGGCGGATCGGATGATTATTACGTTGCCGGGCGGCAATTGACGCCGTTCCTGCTGGCAGCCACATTGACGGCGACTAATGTAAATATGTACAGTTTCATTGGGCAGACTGGAATCGCCTATAAATGGGGAATATCCATTGTATGGCTGGCGTGGACCGGCAACATGTCGCTCGTCATCGCCGGATTGCTGGTGGTTCCGATCTACAGAAGACTTCGAATCCGTTCTGTGCCAGAATTTTTGGGAATGCGCTACAATAAAGGATTTCAGGCATTTGTTGGAATTCTCTGGATGCTGCGGCTCTGTTTCTGGCTGGCTGTCATTTTATATGCTTCGATTATCGCGGCGATTGCAATGACAGGAATCGAATCCTACTGGTTTTGGGTGTTCGCAATGGCTGGAGTAGCAATCATTTATACCATGATGGGCGGCATGTGGTCGGTGACACTTGCAGATGCGTTCCAATTTGTCTTTATGCTCGGCGGTGCGCTGGTGCTGCTACCGGTCGCAATGTCTGAAGTCGGCTGGATGGAAGGATTGCAGGCAAAATTTGCCGCAAATCCGGCATTCAAATATCATCTGAATTTCGTTCCGCCTCAGGGCGATTTCGATTGGAAAGCGATTCTTGGATTCTTTCTGATTTCATTGAAATGGGCGGGAATCGATCAGGGGATGGTTCAGCGGACTCTCGGCGCGAAATCTGTAAAAACCGCTGCCAAAGGATTGACTCTTTCCGGCATCATCACAACGCCTTTTGCATTACTTTGGATTCTGCCGGGATTAGCTGCAGGTTTGATTTATGCCCCTGATTATTTGCAAAAGTTATATCCGAATGTCGATAATTCCTTTGAAATGGCAATTCCGCAACTACTGGTGGACACGATCCCACAACTCCTGCCCGGTCTTCTCGGACTCATCATCGCCGGAATGGTGGCATCGCAACTGTCGACGCTCAGCTCTGATTTGAATTCCGCAGCAACGCTTTACACGAATGATTTCTATAAAAATATTTTGAAGAAAGATGCGACATCAAAGAATGTGCTATTCATGGTGCGACTCATGACAGGCATCACCGGGCTTTTTATGATATTGTTTGCCTTTCTCGTTCCCGTACTCGGTGGCGCAGTAAAAGCGCAATTGACGATGGTCAGTATTCTGGATATGCCACTGTTTGTCGTGTGCGTTATCTACGGCTTTCTCTGGAGGCGCACAAACTGGCAGGGTGCAATCGGTGGTTACGCAGCAGGAGTCATCGCCGGGATCATCGCGTTTCATCCCTGGTCTGCGCCGTTCGGCGTTTTTGCAACATGTACTTTTATAAGCATGATCGTGTCTCTGATTGCTACTCCGATTATCACACTCTTTTTCAAGCCACCCGTAGAAACCGAAGAATTCAGGCTCGCCTGGAACGCGCGCTATCCGAGCAAAGAGGAAAAAGATGCCAATGATATTTATTATCTGATACCGAAATCGCCGAAAGGCAGGGTCGCTGGTTTAATTGTTATTACCGGAATTTTGACGTTTTTTGTCGGTGTCGTCATGGGATCCACCGGAACACTAACTGCTTCATGGGTCGCAATCATCGGGATGTGTATTTTCTTTGCCGGCAGTTTGTTGCGGGTTCATTCAGATTAAGGTATGATATTTTAAGGAAATTACATGACATCACAAGAACGGGTACTGACGGCTTTCAATCGACAACCACCTGACCGTGTGCCGGCGGTGCTATATGGTGAGATCGTCG
>WJJN01000699.1 GCA_014729735.1 Candidatus Zhuqueibacterota bacterium | reverse complement strand
TCTAATAACTTTGTGAAAACCAAAAAATTAATGCTGGTTAAATAATATTTGACTGAATTGATAATATGCTTAAAATCATCCTTTACATTTTGACAATTATTGTCTTACTATTCATTGGTTACTGCGTGTGGATTTTGCTCAGGGAATTGATGTTTCGAATTCTGCTTGCATTTTACAGACGCATCGAAGGTAATCGGCAACAGGAGGATGCACTCACGTATAGAACCGGGAAAAATATTAAAATGACAAATCAGTGGGTGAATCAGCATGTGACGAATATCGTGATAAATGTTGAATCTGACAGGAAGAAACAACAGGAAATAACAAGCTTTGAAGCCGGCGATTGTAACGAACAACCTGAAAATGTTGAAATCAAAAAGCTAAAACCACCGCTGGATTCTCTGATTGTACCGGAAAATAAAAAGTCTGTTTCCACAAAGAATAAAAAATCTGATTCAGTAACGTAAAATAAACTTCCGAAGTTTCGAAAACTTCGGAAGTTTTATCTAATTCAGGAGGTAGAAATGTTTGGATTATACAAAAAAAATTACTCGATCATTTTAAAACAAATCGTACTGCTGCTCATTCTGATGGCAGTTTCTGTCAACTACTCATGCGCGCCCTCTATTTCGAGCATGCATAAATCAGCAAATGAGGTTCGTTCTGCGAGTGTCTTTTATGATAATATGGGGCAAATTATCGACAGCGAAACGCCGCTTAAGCTCGATGCGACGAAAACACAATCCGGCAAATTGTCCGATGAAGACGGGATCGTGTTCATTGAGGATGTCGTTGATAAATCCTATTTTGATCTTTATAAAATCGAAAACAAGTCGCTCGGCAATTATCAAATCGAATCGAAAACCGGTCCCCGTGCACTTGGATTTCATGGCGCGTATTTGATCACAAAATTGTATCTATTCAAAGAAGGCGAAGAAGATGAGTTGATGTTGACGAGCACCTATGATCCCCCGTCCCAGGCTGGTGAATCTATCTTGTCGAAAATAGAGGTCCAGTTGGAAGCGGATACCAATTATTATCTTCTGGTTTGCTCGGATAATGAATATTTATTGCAGGATATTGCCAGTGTATATGTCTCTGGGTTCGGCAAAAAGTTCTACGCCAGGAATACGGGCGGCTATAAATTGAAACTGCGCCCGGTGGTTTATTGATAACGTTAACATTCAGATGGGGCTTTATCAAAAGTCATTTTTTGGTGTCATTCCTGCGAATGCAGGAATCCCCTGCCTCTTTAATAAATAGGAGATTCCGGGACAAGCCCGGAATGACATTTTACAAAAAAACAGATTTATAATACAGCTCCATCCAGGAAAGCTTTTCCCGCGATCCTTTTACAGCTATGAGATTTTGTCCGTTTAAAATAAGGATTTGAATCATGATAAGGAAAAACTTTGTCATCTTATGGAGATCATCATTAAAAATTGGAGGACTTTGAAATGTCACGTGTTTATTACTTGTTGACGGCAGTATTGATTCTAATCGGAATTACTGGCTGCACGAATGTGTCTTACGTACCAACAGTTCCGCTGTCGTCACATGAAAGCTCATTAATTAAATCCTGGGGGATTGTCACTGCCACATGTGCCAAAATATCGTATGATGTGGATGTGTCTGTTACTCCTGTGTACACCGGTGGCGGGCTTTTGGGAGCGATCTCTGCAGTGGTTGACGCTTCGTTCGAAGCCAGCGCCATCGAATCATCAATCGAGAGCGGCGGCACTGCCGCAATGGGGCTGTTTCTGGATGACTGGAATTTTGACAACATCTTCAGGCAAACATTTTACAAGGAATTCAAAGCCAATCAATCCGGAGCAAAAATACATTCTTTGGATAATGTGCTGTATGAAGATCTGGACAACGATTCACTGCCGCAAGCCGCTCACAAATGTGATGCAATTCTGGATATTCATGTGACTCATTATGGTCTGGAATCCACCAGCACGCATGGATTTTCCGTATTCATGAACGCCACACTGGAAGTTATCCGGGTTCGCGACAAACAGAAAATTGCTTCACACACGATCCGGTTCGATAAGGAATTCGTCGACGCTCTGAAAGTTCAAATTTACAATCTTTATGTGAAACAGCAGTCAGAGCTAAAACGAAAGCAACTACCTGAAGGAGCGTCTTTTAGCTATACCGAGTTCAAGAGAACGGTGCCACCGCCGGCTACAATCTTCTCGATACCCTTCACAGTGCGCCAGTCTGCCGAATATTTCGAAAACGACGCCGCGCTGCTGAAAACACAATTGAAATTAGCTGCAACCGAAGTCAGCCGGGCGTTCATTAAATTCTTGCAGCTCAAGGGATATATTGGGCTACAAGCGACAATGAGCGAATATTTAAGCCGTCCATCCATTTAGCATAGAAATTAGTTGTATCGGAGGAAATTATCATGAAAGCATCAACATATTCAATAATAATCGTTCTGATGGTGTTGATATGCGCTGTTCCGGCATTTGCTGAAACAGATACATTGAATGTCGGTTTCGACCGGGCATGGTACGCGATGATCACGACCTTGCAGCAAGATACGATTTCAATTAACAGATATGATAAGAGCAGCGGCACAATCCTCACTGATTATATCGAAACACCGTGGAATAAGGAACAGGAAATTGCGGCTCGCAGATTGTCTTATATGGGGGGTTGGGATCGATCTGTCGCGATATGGAAAACAATCCGTTATAAATTTGAAATAAGACTTGCCGCAATTGATTCCATGCAAACCAATGTTAAAATTGAACCGCGAATTTATGTATACGAAAGCAATACAACTGAATGCATGCATCATTTTTCCTCAACAGGA
>WJJN01000107.1 GCA_014729735.1 Candidatus Zhuqueibacterota bacterium | reverse complement strand
TTGATGCGAATGGACTCATTTCCGTCCGGGGTCAAATCGAATTCAAACCAGGTGGAATCTTTAAGCATGTAAAAGCTGTCCAGATTATAAAACGGATTGTACGAAGCTGCGAACGTGTTGAACGCATTCACCGACGGTGCTTCCAGCGCACTCACAGCGATATCGGGGAATTCCGTATTCCACCAATTTCTGCCGCCGTCTTCGCTGATGAGCACGCGTCCCTGGCGTTCTTCGGGAATCAGCGTGTATTCTTCGGTTGCCAGCACGATCGTCGGAACCGCCCAATCCAGGAACGGGTGCGGCTCGGCATCGATCTGTGTGACATTTACACTGTCCGGCTCATTGAATTCCAACAGCGACCAGTAGCGGACGTCTGTCAGGACGTTGGAATACGCACCGCGGCGGGTGGCGATGAACACTTTTTCATTGATAAACGGATGCGCCGCAATGTCATTGATCCGGATATCATCTAAATTATGTGAGATGTCTTTCCAACTCCGCTGTTCCGGCGGTGGCTCCAGAAAAATATTGATCTGTGCTGAATTATTATTCTCATTCATTTCCCGAATCCGGTTTAGCGGATCGACTTTTACAAATATAATATTCTCTCCCTGCTGACCGCGGGGATACCATTCCGCACGGACCGTATAATCACCACCGGCAGGAATCATGGGAATAGTGAGTGTATCAATGGGAACGATGACCTGCAAATTTCCGTTCGCATTATCGACAAAGGAAACATCGACATTATATACAGGTACGGCGGAACGGTTGTGTACTGTGGCATAAATTTCCACCAGCGCCCCATCTCGTGGCTGCGGAGGCCAATAGGCAAGATCATCATTCGTGATGGCTAAATCAAGCGGCATAAACGGAACCGGCGAGTATTTATAAATACCGTTTTCCGTGCCCAGATAAAGCTGGCGGATTTTGCTGGTATGTGCCGCCAGTGACGTGATTTTTTTCGCCTCATCCGGCAATCCGTGATTGATCTCACGCCAGGTGCGACAGCCATCGGCGCTGACGAAAACGCCCTTTCCATAAACTGCCATATAAAATCTGCCAAATAGAGTGGGGGAGAAGTCCCTGGCAAAACGATCCTGAACAAGCGCTACGATCTGCCGTTCCCAGGAAAGCACTTCCCAGTTTTCGCCATCATCGAAACTTGCCCAGATGCCATCCGAACGACCCGTGCCGTTTGTCGATACGTAGATCTGCCTCTGAAAACCAAGCTGGGTGATAACGATGGACGAAATATTGAAACTCGGAAGCACGTGCTTCCAGACTGTCATATCTTTATTCTTAAAAAACACACCCTCTGTTGTGCCCACAAAAACCATCGTCGTATCCCGGGTATCGATACTGATGCAGTTGATTTTCGGGATATTCGATAATTGCGGCGCGAAATCGATGCGATTCCATCCTTGCTCGTCATAATGATAGAGTCCATTTTCATTTGAAAGAAATGGATTGTGCAGCCCGGCATAAATAGAATTTGGATTCCAGTAATTGAATGCAATCGCCGAAACCGCAATCTCCGGAGCTTTCATATCTTCCCAATTCTCTCCATCGAGCATACTTCGGAACAGCCGACCATTTACTTTTGACAGCGCCGGATCCGGCTCTTCTGTCCCCAGCCCGACCACCGAGCAGAGGCAATCCACGTATGGATTGGGAATAGTTGCGAGAGATTTCACTGCGACTTTGCTGTTCTCGCCAAACACAACCGGCTGCCAGTCATCACCGCCGGTGTATGAGAAAAACGCCCCTTGACTTGTCCCGCACCACAATGAATCTCCGAAAAAATTATGGGTTGCGATGGCATTGATAAATGAATTCGGCAGATTATTGGTGACGTCATGCCATCGATAGCGGAGATAGGGCGGCTCGGCATCCGGAAGCGAATAAAAAATGAAAACCCATTCCGCAGTCGATGGATCGCTGGCGCCAACGGTAAAATAATGGAGATAGGTTAGCAGACCAAAGGCAGAATCTCTGGCAAAAATGAGCGGCAGTTTTACGGATTGCACTGCCTCGTAAGCCCGGCGGGCTGCTTCAAAATCGTCTTCGGAGAAAAAGTAATCCGCGAAATCATGAAATAGCGGACGCTGGTCGGCTAAAAACGCAGTATCTCCGGTTGGAATTTCAAATTCATCGGTGGGAAAATTGTGTGTGCCGGTTCCCATCCAGACGGTGGTGGCATCGTAGACGGTCTTTCCGGTATAGACACTGGTGATCTTCGTTCCGCCGAAATCGCCGGCAGGCGTGATCTCCACATCCAGTCCGTGAAACCGCTGCCTGGCATTTGTCAGCGACGCCATATCGATCGGCTGTTCAAAATGATAGACATGCTTCAAATTCATGCTCTGATAATCGAGTCGCATCACGAGGAATTCAATATTAGATCGATCCTGAGCCATTGCTGTAAGCGCAATGAGAAGAATGCATGTCATTAATATTATTCGATGCATGGTGATCCTCCTTTTCGTTCAATTGAAATGGAACGTCGGATTGCTGATTTTACAAGCTATTAGCTGTTGGCTTTTAGCATTACTTTTAAATATAATGCTAATAGCCAAATCTGATACTCATCCCGCAGGGGTGGACTTTTTTAATTAGGGTCCAGGGGGCGCCACCACCTGCGGGTTGTTTCCCCTTTTAATGCAAGAGAAATGCCAATCCCGCAAAGTTTCTTAAATTCGACAGAATTCGAT
>WJJN01000698.1 GCA_014729735.1 Candidatus Zhuqueibacterota bacterium | reverse complement strand
GTGTTATTTTGCAGCCAAAAAACGGCTGCAATGCAGCGAGGCACTCGCTGCACTCCATATCATCTCAGGGAGTTAAAACTCCCAAAATACCTACTGGCGTAATCCAAAACCATGAGATGAATCTCGTGGCAATTCATAATCGACCGGTATATTTTATCTTACTGAGCTAATTTCAGAAAACCGCTGAAGCGGTTATCTTTTTTCTGGTTGACTCGCAACCACCACAATAAATTGTGGTGCTCGTTCAACAACCTAATTGAACAAGGGGGCTCTATCAAAAGTCCGATTTTTTTCATTTAATGTCATTCCGGGCTTGTCCCGGAATCTCCTGATTAGCTGCAACTTACGAAATTCCGGCATTCCGCTTTGCTTCAGCCGGAATGACCAATAAAATGACTTTTGATACAGCCCCCCTTGAACCAGCACCATGATTCATCATGGTGTTTTTTTCGAGAACGAATATTTCGCTTTAGCGGTTTTTGCTGTTTGAATAGCCACGCTTTTTAAAGCGTGGATTCGGAAAATCCACCACACGATGATGTGGGGATTTTAATCTCCGGTGGTGAAGCTTTTTGAGTACCGGAGGCACGGCATGTCTATAGCAAAATCTGCTCTTGAAATAATCCGAGTCCCGTCAGGGACGGCATGTTAGTCCTTCGAAGGCACGAAATTTTGCAGCCAAAAAACGGCTGCAATGCAGCGAGACACTCGCTGCACTCCACATCTCCGGGAGTTAAAACTCCCGACGAGATGAAAATTCATCTCATGCCATTATTTCATGGTAAATTTCTTTCTGAATACTTTTGCCATGAAACTCAAGACTTCACTCCGCCGGATATAGCCAGTCTCTCCGACCGCTCTCGGCTCCCCAGATCAGGGCTTTCCCATTTTTCAGCCCAACAGCGACCCTGCTGCCGTCGGGACTTATACTGATTCCGCCTATGTAAACCCTTAACAAATCCAGGCTCCGAAGCGAATCTCCTGAGGCAGTATCGTAAACATCGAGAGCACCGTAATGATTAATGGCAAGTATACTTCCGTCTGCGCTCAGACCAATGTCCTTCACAAGTCCCTGAATCGATTTATTGACCTTCCCTGATTTGATATCAAAAAAATGGGTTTCTTTATCCCGTCCGATAATCAGGGTGTTACCATCGGACAAAAACGCCACATCGTCGACAGCATCATGAATGTTATGTTTCATAAAATCAGACTCACCCATTTTTTGAATTATCCGGCGGCTGCTCAAATCCCAGACCTGTGCCTGAAAAATAGATCCGACAGCCAGAAGTTTTCCATCAGGGCTGAATGAAATGGAATATGCACTGTTAGGCATGCCGGCTGGACTTTCTAATAGTTGAATATCATTGCCATTAGTGAGATCAATGAGTATAGCTCCCATATTGGTCGCCACAGCAAGAACGTTTCCATCCGGGTTAAAGAGAAGTTGGCGAGGCTTCCTAAAGTCGAGCATCCATTCCTTTACCACTCCACTATCCGGCTCCCAGAGTTTCAGATTATTATCCCGTGAAACAGAGGCGATCTGTTTGCTGTTCGGCGCAAAGCATACAGCCATCACTTGATGGTGGTGTCCCCGGAATGTCATGATCTCGCGAACAGCCTCTGCGTTCCATAATTTTACCGAACTATCCTTGCTGCACGTCACGATGTATTTCCCGTCCGGGCTCCAGTCCACGGACGTAATCTCATATCTGTGCGCTTTCTGGTCTTTAGGTCTGTAGAATGACTCCTGTGAAATCAATACTGTTGGTAAGAAAATTATTAGAAACAGATAGATAATTCGATATATCATGATATTCCTTTCATTTTTACAGGTTACTAAAAATGGGAATACGCACCGGACGCTACAGATGCATCCGGAGCGTATCAGTCATTTTACAGGAAATCCGAACTTCTGATAAATATTATCCCGGTCCACAGTGGGGTGTTGCGCATCATCTGTGGCTTGTGCCACGGCTGTTGTCACGTAAGTTCTGAGCTCGGTTGTGGAGACAACTCCGTCACCATTCTCATCGCCTGCCCCCTGAGTGAGACAGTTCAGGATTTCTTCGGTGAAAAAGCCGTTTTGTACCGCGTCGCTTTCGTAGGAAAACTCCCCGCCTTTGGAAGACGAGAAGACAATCGCTCCGGATCGCCGGATCAAATCATTGTAAATATAGCGATCCTTCTGGTACAGATAGGAGCGCTCCGGACTTTCGGAGCGTTTTCGCAATATCACTGCACGGCTCGTACGGGCTTTAATCCCCCGGGAATTTGCCAGAGCATAATAAGCCTGTTGTGTCGCATTGTCAAGCTCGCCCGATTCGCAGGTGTCCATCAGGAAAAGCTTCTTCCGCGGATTGATCCCGTGAAGCAACTGCTCGATCATCTCAAAGTCAGCGGCTGTATTGGCAAGGTTATCCAGTTCGGCATTGTGAGTCAAATAATAGTATGTGGCTTCATCGCTGCGTTCATGGACTCCGTGACCAGCGATGAACAGCACGAAAATATCATCCACTTTAGCAGGTTTCAGAAACTGCTTTGCATTCTTTATATTCCGAATCGTGACCTGCTCATTTGTGAACGTTTTCACATAAACATTCCCCGGCTTATTGGACAACCCCTGAACTGCAGCAGCCAGATCCAGTGCGTCCTTGTGTGCATAGCCAAGATTCAGCTCCGGATTTTTATACCGGGAAATGCCGAAGCCGAGGAAATAAAGATCGGGTGTGACTTTTTTATCGTAGCGGGCATTTGTGATGGCGCGGTACGATTCAGCGCCGGCAACGTTGAAACAGGAAATTTCAATTTTATTGGCTCCCGCGGACAGCTCGATGTTCTCGGTCATTCGGGCGGAATGCCCTGATACCTCTTTGCCATACGCACCGAAGAGCGGAACGTCATTGACGTACACATTATATGACTTTAAATCATACCGGTCGTCACGCACCTGGAAATTCAACTGCATCTGCTTGCCCCGCTGATTTGCAGTGATCAGCGTTGTTGTGGGAACGTGGTAATCCTGCTTCAATTGTCCTTCCGTAAAACCAGCCCGGTGAATTCGTTTTTGATATTGCAGATAAAAATGATTTATTTTATCCTTTGAAGCCAGCTTCATGCGCTTCAGGATAATATCCGGGCGATTATTGGTCATCGCGAATTGATCGATGGCAAACGGGGTTATATTTCGGACCATCGCCACCTGGCGTCCGCCCTTTTTCGACGAGTCAAAATAGCCATCCGGCGTGTAATTAACCCATTCGTTTGCCTCGTTTCTGAAAATGACCTGTTCGCCGGTCTCGATATCCCAAATCCGCACCGTGCCGTCATTACCTCCGGTAATCACATGACGACCATCCGGATGAAGCGTCAGACAGCGCAACCCCCATTTGTCGCCTCCGCGAATGGTCTTGATCAGATCACCATGATCGGAGTATACAGAAAGCATATACGTATAGTATTGCGCCACAATCAAGCGCCGCCCGTCATGACTGAATGTGAGTGCGCTTATCCTATTCTCATCTTCATCGTCACCGACTTGAAATTCACCTACCAGCCGTCCCCGCAAATCATAAATAAACACCCTGTTTTTGACTGAGCGGGCAATTCTTTTGGATTGCGGATCGATAGCGATGAGGTTGCCATGATACCGACCCGGACCTGAATAGCTGAGCGGCATCCGGTTGATTTCGAGTCCCGGATTGCCATCTATCGTGTAAGTACAGAAGCCTTTGCTTTTGGTGCCACAGGCAACACCAACCAGGCGTCCGTCCGGACTGACTGTGATGCTTGTAACCCTTTCGTAAGGCTGCAGCAGGGATCGGATTTTTCCCTGTTCCTCTGACCACAATTCGACTTCATCCCCGAATACGACAAAAGCGATATCGCCATCTTTGCTCATTGCAATTTCCTGGCATTTCCTGTCATCTTCCGGCAATTTATAACCGGTGGTGCGAACAAGCTGATCCCGTTCGATTCGCCAGAATTGCAGCGAATCCGGCGGAATGTAAGATAAAAGCCGATTTTCAGTTTTCGCCATCCCGAATGCCGGTCGATATGCGTGACGACTATTCTGCTCTATGAAATCGAGCAGTCTGCCGTCGATATGCCACAGACTCAATCCGAAATTATCCTTACCATGACCTGATGACACAATATAGCGAGCGTCTCCGCTCAGTGCGACACGATACAAATAAATTTCTTTCATGGTGTCGAATTCATTGAGCTTATT
>WJJN01000697.1 GCA_014729735.1 Candidatus Zhuqueibacterota bacterium | reverse complement strand
GTCATCCATGCTATCCAGAAAATATTTGAATACATCGACTTCATCCTGAAAATCCATGCCTAATCTGATCATCCCATTTTCTTCGTGAATACCCTTGCCGAGGTGCGGCGCCAGCAGAACCTGCCCTGAAAATATTTTCATGATTCTCGCCGGATCCATACTCGTTCCAGTGCTCCAGTTGATCTCTTTTTTATTGATCACTTTTTTGATATTCTCGATGTAAGGATCGGTAAATGTGCAGGAATGATAGAAAACCGGTCCGCATTTTGCGGTGATCCGGTTGATGTACTCCACGCACAACCGGTAGTGCATTTCCGGCGAAACCATGGAATTGGCATCATCGCTGATGTAATATCCGGCGGGATCGCTCCACAACTGCGGGTGGCACGCCGGATTATAGCGCTGTCCGAGTATCGCCTTGAGTTCATTCACATAATCGATAATAAATGACGTGACTTTATCCAGCAGAATGATGACTTCGTCGGGATTCGACAGCAGGGCGATGTAGAACGACTGATCCCACATCAGCTCGCACACGCCCAACGGGGATTGGATGTCCGGCAGCCGGATGAGCGTGTCCGCCGGCAGATCGTGCATCATTTTCCGCGCCAGGTTCAAAATCTCCCCGGTTCTGCCGGCGTACAAATCCGGCACAGCAATATCGTGCACCTGTCCCGGCTTCGTAATCAGCGGCTCGATCCATTCCCTGCTTTCGGATGTGAATTTCGGCTGGCACCCGAACGCCAGCGCCACTGTATGCGTATTCCAGTAATACGGCTCGATATGCGCGGTCGGTTGCGGCGTCCAGTCCCATTGTTCGATTCCCAGCGCATCTGCGATTTTCGGATCATTTTGCCCGGTGTAGAAACAGAATTTTTTCGTGGGATTATTATAAGCGTCATTTAGTTTTTGGATTATCTTTTCTTTCATCTGTGGCAGTCTTTTATTTTTTCTAAAGCCAAATAAAACCCTAATTTAAAATCCCCCTTTGAAGGGGGACGGTTTTGCCGCAGGCAAAACCAGGGGGATGTTCGAGCCTAATCGCGCTAAACTCAACACCTCAGTATCAGCCGATCGCCGGCGATCAATTTTATTCTTTCTTGAAATTTGATGTTTAATTTAATTTCACCACGATTTTATATTTTACCAGGAATGAAGCGCCTTTATCCCGCCGAGGCGGGATCGCATAAAAGGCAGTCCACGAACTACCTTTGCGAAGGTTTTTTGATACGCTATAAGCTGCATATTGATGAAAAATTATGTTAGCATCAATATCTTGTATCCTATCTAAATCTTCGCAAGGGTTTCTCCGACATTTATCGAGTTCTTGCCCTGTTCTAAAGGCAAGACTGAATTTAGAATTGAAATATATTTTTGAAATGAAGTGCTAATCCCGGTTTTTCCTCTCAAATTCAATCGTGAAAAATTTATCCCCGCCGCTGACCCGCACGGAAATGCTGTCTGCACTCAGCAGCCGGTATTCTATTCTGGTAGGAAAATCGTGCGTCAAATTCTCAAAAACCGCCGTGCTGTCATTCTGTTCCACGAGCTTAAAACTGGTCGGAAATTCATTATGAGTGACCTTTGCAATATAAAATGTTTCACCGGACATCTCCACCAGCCGCAGTGATTCGTAATTGCGTATTTCATCGCCCGAAACAGAGCGGGTAATCCCTTCGCCCTCAAATGTTTTCGGGCTGACTTTTTCCCAGGATTCCGTCGTGACATTCGCCCCATTATCTGCCACCCATTCGCCCAGGATCCATTCTAACCGGCTTAGATCATCTCCTGAATTTGCAGGGATGATCCGTAGCGAATTGATTAAGAAAATAATTGTTAATAGTTTGTTCATTATGATCCTCTACTTTCAATCGACGCTGGGTCGTGGTCTTTTAAGCATTTCTTTTCAACGAATTTCTGGAATAGTGACACATATTATTTCTCCGGATTCAACACTGATTCACAAGGATTTTGCGGATTGTAAAAGACCGTGACTTCTTTTCCGACTGGATAGTTTGCTACAATACTCTCCGCAATTCCATCTATGTTACCATAATTTGATCCATGAAATTTTTCATCATTAACAAAGTAATCGTATTCTATCCTCGGTCTTTTTTCTGCAATACTGCCTTCTCTTGAATTATGGAATCTTGTGTCTATTCAAGAGGAGGATATTATTGCGGTTGACTTGTGCCAGTTTTCACTTTGCGTTCCTTGTTCGTATTGTTTTGCTTCATATTTTAAGCTGTCGGTCAGAAGTTATTAACGAACGATATCAGTTAAGTTGTCTTCAGTCGGTCTAATTATATTAATCCAAAGCTGTTTAATCTTCTGGCAGGAGAAATGATTGAAATAATGTACAAAACTATTCAAAAAATGTCAATAAAAAAAATTTATCAAATGCGTATCTGCGACGTGGCTCGTTGTTTTTATTTGAAGATATATTTACTATCAGCTACGATTTTCATTATCAGTCGACTCGAGAAAAAGCGTACTTTTTATACACAGAATATTTTTCCTCGAATCGTTAATTCGTTCTGATTATTCACACTTCGTTAAAAATACTGGATGTGATTCGGAGTACGATTAAAAGATTAAACTTTCTATTCATATATAACCGTCTAATTATAAAAGTGTTAATAATAAATACTATTTACCTGGCATATATGTTGCATTTTTGTATAAGTAAAGAGATTAAGAGGAGGATTTATAATGATGCATGACTGGGGCTGGTTTCATTGGGGCTATGGATTTGTTGTACTTTTCTGGATTGTTTTAATAGTTTTAATTGTCTGGGCAATAAAGTATTTAACCCGGAACAGGCAGAATACGTCTACAACCATGAGGCAGGATTCACCACTCGAGATACTTAAAAAACGATATGCCCGTGGAGAAATCGATAGAAAGGAGTTTGAGGAAAAGAAAAAAGACTTGTTGTCTTAACCGGGAGAGAGAACAATGAAAAAAGTATTGATCGTCGCCACCAAAGATTGTCATCAGCGGCATATTTTAAAAGATCGTTTGCAGCAAATCGGGGCGCAATGTTCTGTGGAATGTGTAGATGATGATCCTGAGTTAATCGAAAAATACGGCATCACAAATGCGCCAAATATTATTGTCGATGGAAAAGTTGTGTTCAGAGGAAGACCGGATCAACATCTGCCTTCGCTGGAGGAGTTGAAGAAGATGTGTAATAAATAATTTTAGTTTGAATCGATTCATTTCGATAAGCATCAAATCATTCAAATAAAGGAGATACAATGCGAATACCGTTTACGATTGAACAATTTTTAAGCGTTTTCGAAAAATACAATCTTGCTGTTTTCCCCATGCAAATTTTGCTATATCTGCTTGCGATTGCCGCCATTATTTTGACATTTTGGAGAACAAGACGTTCGGATCGGATTATTAACAGCATACTTGCATTCTTCTGGTTCTGGATGGGCATTGTTTATCACTTGATCCATTTTACCGTAATTAATAAAGCAGCCATTCTGTTTGGTATCATATCGATAATACAAGGAATGATATTTCTGTATGCCGGCGCATTAAATGCTAAACTAACATATGGATTTAAGAAAAACGGATATTTCATAACAGGTGCCATATTCATATTGTATGCACTGCTGATTTATCCGCTATTGAGTTACGTTTTCGGTCATGCTTATCCCAGCAATCCAACATTCGGACTTCCCTGCCCCACAACGATTTTCACATTCGGTTTATTTTTGTGGACTGCTCGCTCCTTTCCGAAATATATTTTACTAATACCATTTTTATGGGCAATCATAGGATCGAACGCAGCCTTTTCGTTAGGAGTCAAAGAAGACTATGGTTTACTCGTGGCTGCCGTTTTAGGCACTATACTGATTTATATTCGCGATAGAAAAAGAAACAACGGCGAGGAAGTGGCGTCCAAATTATGATTGTGAGAGCATATGGAAGATTTCTGCTAAATAAAATCTTTTGAAACCTTAAAAAATGAAGGAGAATCATAATGAAAAAGAATATGGGCACAATTGATCGTACTATTAGGATCATTTTCGCTCTTTTGATTATCGTCCTGTATTTTGCAGGAACAATTAGCGGGACTGCGGCAATTATACTGGGCATTATCGCCATTGCATTTCTGGTTACCAGTTTCATTGGCTTTTGCCCTTCATATTTGCCTTTTAAAATTTCAACGAAAAAGAAAGAGGAATAGCAGCACGCAGCTAAAATCAATGCGGGGTGTATCAAAAATAATTGCAGGATAAGTTCAAGATACTTTTGATACAACCCCGTTTTCATTTTTTAACTGATGGTCTTTGCTTTCTATCTATTCTGCTTATCATGATTTTTACTGATGAAGAAACTGAGGAGGAACAAGTATGTTTATCGGACATTTCGGAGTCGGACTGGCTGCCAAAAAGATCGATCCCAGACCTTCGCTGGGAACGCTATTTATGGCGTCTCAATTCATCGATTTGCTCTGGCCCATATTTCTGTTGCTGGGTATCGAAAAAGTACAAATTGATCCCGGAAATACGGCTTTCACTCCATTAAATTTTTTATATTATCCGTTTTCCCACGGTTTTGTGAGCGTACTAATCTGGTCGCTGCTGTTCGGGCTCGTTTATTTTGCCATCAAGAAAAAGCTAAAAAGTGCCGTGCTGTTGGGTGGTCTGGTGCTTAGTCATTGGATATTAGATTTGATAACGCATCGACCGGATTTACCCTTGATGCCCGGATCGGAGGCTAAAGTGGGTCTCGGATTATGGGATTCCGTGTTTCTCACAATCATTGTTGAGGGACTGATTTTCATTATAGGCAGTTATCTTTTTATAAAAGCAACAAAAGCGGACAATAAAAAGGGACAGGTCGGATTATGGAGCCTGCTTATCTTTTTAGTAGTTGTATATGCAATGAATACATTCGGCACACCACCACCTTCGACAGAGCCAATTGCATACGTCGGTTTATCGATGTGGCTGCTGGTTGCATGGGGTTACTGGATCGATCGAAACCGCAGTAATGTAAACGTACAGAATTGAGGTATGATGGATAAAGCCTGGACATTTTCAATAGACGAAATACTAAATGAATTTGATGTTACGCAAAAAGAAGGACTTTCGAAAGCGGAGGTCAAAAAGCGTCGAAAGATATACGGATCCAACCGCCTCAAGGAATCGAAGTCCAGAAGTGCATGGGATATTTTGCTCGACCAATTTGAGAGTCTGATTATGGTACTGCTGGCAATCGCAGCGGTACTGTCATTTGCTTTTGGTGAGACAATTCAGGGCGCTGCAATCATTGCAGTAATTTTGTTGACTGCGATGATCGGATTTTTCACGGAAATAAAAGCCATACGCTCCATGGAAGCATTACGAAAGCTGAGTAAAGTTACCGCTGTCGTCCGCCGCAATGGTGAGTCCAGTCAAATTGCCGCCAGTGAACTGGTCCCCGGAGATATCGTTATTCTGGATTCCGGTGATGTTGTAACTGCGGATTTAAGACTTATCGAAGCTAACAAATTACAGGCAGATGAATCTGCGCTCACCGGGGAATCGGTGCCGGTGAGTAAGTCCACCAAAACATTGGATGGAGATATCCCCTTGGCGGAGCGCAAGAATATGCTGTTTAAAGGCACTGCGGTAACGCGCGGATCCGGAGCCGGTGTGGTGATCGACACGGCAATGGAAACTGAATTAGGGAAAATTTCAGCACTTGTAGAAGAAGCTGAAGAAGAAACAACGCCCATTGAAAAACGCCTTAATCGGCTTGGCAATAAACTAATCTGGGTGACCATTGGTATTGCGGCGCTGGTTTCAGTTATCGGGATTTTAAATGATCGCGATGCTCTATTGATGATAGAGACCGGAATTGCATTGGCAGTCGCAGCCATTCCGGAGGGTCTGCCTATAGTTGCCACGATTGCACTGGCACGCGGCATGATGCGCATGGCTAAACGCAATGCACTGGTTAATCGCCTGGCTTCTGTAGAAACACTGGGTGCAACAAACGTGATTTTATCCGATAAGACCGGCACTTTGACGCAAAACAAAATGACCGTTACGGAAATTGTTTTACATCATTCAAAAATAGAAATAACAAAGAGCGAATCCGGTGAAACCGCAGTATTTAGAAAGCAGGACAATCAATTTGATCCGCATAAAGATCGTGCATTGATTCGGGCGCTGAAAATCGGAGTACTGTGCAGTAATGCATCACTCCAAAATGGCAATGGTGATACGGAGGAGGATGAAAAAGCCATTGGAGATCCGATGGAAACAGCACTTTTAGTCGCAGGCAAGGATGTAAATCTGGTCCGGGACCAATTGTTACAGGAAATGCCGGAGCAGCGTGAGGTCGCTTTCGATCCGAAAACGAAAATGATGGCAACGTATCATGAACAGGACGAGTCCTATTATGTCGCGGTAAAAGGTGCGCCGGAAACGGTTATTGAACACTGTACATCTATTTTGACGGAGAACGGTGAAACCGATTTTAATGCAGATGAAAAACAGCGCTGGAATGAAATCAATACTAAAATGGCAGAAGACGGATTGCGACTGCTTGCTGTCGCGGATCGCAACGTGAAATCGAAAGATGACGAACCTTATTCAGGGCTCACTTTCATCGGACTTCTTGGTTTGTTAGATCCACCGCTGGAAGCTGTCAAAGAATCGATTGAAACCTGTCAAACAGCAGGAATAGTCGTAAAAATGGTAACCGGAGATCAATCAATTACAGCGACAAATGTCGCCGCAGCAGTGAATCTGATTTCAGACAAGAACGACCCGAAGGTGATCCGGGGGGCTGATCTAAGACCAGCAAATGAGGTTTCCGAAGATGAGAATAATGAAATTTTGGATACGCATATTTTTGCACGTGTCGATCCGGCGCAAAAGCTCGATATCATTTCCCTTCATCAATCCGCAGGATCGATTGTTGCGATGACCGGTGACGGCGTGAACGATGCACCGGCGTTGAAAAAAGCGGATATCGGCATTGCCATGGGTAAACGGGGCACCCAGGTAGCCCAGGAAGCCGCTGATATGATCCTAAAAGACGATGCCTTCTCAACAATCATTACAGCAATTCAATATGGAAGAACCATTTTTAAAAATATTCGAAAATTCGTCCTCTTTCTATTGTCGGGAAATGTCGGCGAAGTGCTCTCAGTTGGATTGGCATCATTTATGAATTTGCCACTGCCGTTGAAACCCCTTCATATTTTATTTATCAATCTGCTACTGGATGTTTTTCCGGCAATGGCATTGGGTGTCAACAAAGGAAGCCCCGATGTATTACGCCAGCCGCCGCGCGATCCGAAAGAATCGATTTTAACGACCAGGCACTGGCTAATCATTGCCGGTTACGGAGCACTGATTGGGATTGCAATTCTGGGGTCATTATGGATCGGTTTGAACGTCCTGAAATTAGAGACTAAAAGCGCTGTCACAATGTCCTTTTTAACCCTGGGATTTTCGAGACTCTTTCATGTTTTCAACATGAGAGATTCGAAATCCCATTTCTTTCGCAATGAAGTCATGACCAATCCCTTTGTTTGGGGGGCAGTTGGCTTGTGTACAGTAATGCTGCTTGCAGCAGTTTATCTTCCGGGGCTCAATACGATTCTGGAAACAGTTAAACTGGACTCAAGGCAATGGGCAGTCATTATGGGAATGAGTTTGATGCCTTTGGTGATCGGACAGCTTGTGAAAT
>WJJN01000696.1 GCA_014729735.1 Candidatus Zhuqueibacterota bacterium | reverse complement strand
TACATCACCATGCCCAAAGGCGCGACGCTGGAAGCAACAGATAAGATTGCGGCAGATGTCGAAGAGAAGCTGAGTGATCTGCAGGAAAAGCAGGATGTTGTCAGCCAGATTTATGAAGAAGATGCGGTCATCACTGTTGAGCTGAAAGAGGAGTATAAAACGATCAAGGGGCGGAATTTAGCTGAAATCAAGAACGACATCAACGAGCGCGTTGAGAATATCCGCTCTGCTGAAATTTCGTTCGAGCAGCCGGCATCCAGCGAGCGATTTCGCGGTGGCGGCAGGCGTAATCCGGGTGCGGATTTCATGAACATTCTCGGCATCGGCTCGCAGCAGGAGAAGATCGTCATCAAAGGGCGGAATTTCCAGTTGATGAAAAACATCGCGCAGGACTTCGAATATTATCTTGAAGAACTTCAAACCATGGATCGGGTATCGATGGACATCGCCAGCGACCGACCCGAGATCCACCTGCTGTTCGATAATCAAATCCTCAGTCATTACGACATCCCGCTGATGAGCATCGCATCCGAGCTGAGCGGGTTTGAAAGCGAATTTTCCAGCGGCATGACATTCAAGAGCGGAACCACAGAATACGACATCGTGATCCGAAATGAGAATCTGGAAGAAAAGCAGATCGATGACCTGCGCAGTCTGCCGATCCGCTCGAATATGGGCAGCATCTACGAACTGGAGCAACTGAGTCGGATCATCTACTCCAGCGGCATTTCAAGCATCAACCGCGTCAATCAGGAAAAGCACATCGAGGTCACGTTCAAATTTTTGGATGAAATCAATAATTCCAAGTCACTGCTGCAGGCAGCCCGCGCCGAAGTTGAGCAGCTCGTGGCACAGGTGGAAATACCCGCGGGCATTGCAGTGGAGATCGTGCACGAAGAGACCGATCTGTCCGAATATAAATTCCTGTTCCTCGCGGCATTCATTTTCATTTATATGATACTGGCATCGGTCTTCGAATCATTTTTGATCCCTGTGGTCATGATGTTCGCAATCCCGCTTGCGGTCATTGGCTCGTTGTGGGCAATCATTCTCACCGGAAATTCGCTGCTGAATGCGAACACACTCACCGGATTTCTGATCCTGCTCGGCGTGGTAGTCAATAACGGTATCATTCTCATCGATTATACCCGGATTTTGCGACGCCGCGGCTTCAGCGTGGGCAGGGCATTGATTGCCGCAGGACAGACCCGCGTGCGCCCGATACTGATCACCATGATCACGACCATCGTCGCGCTGATCCCGCTGGCAATGGGCAAAGCCGAATATGTCATCCGCATTGGCGCTCCGTTCGCGATTACCGTGATCGGCGGTCTCGCCGTGGGAATGCTGTTCACGCTCGTGTTCATTCCCACGACTTATATCGGATTGGAAACCGCGCTCGCCTGGCTCAAAAAATTAAACTGGAAAATCAAACTGGTCCAGTTGATTCTGCTGATTGCCGGTATCTTTCTGATTTATCAAACCGTGGAAAGTCTCATCTGGCAAATGGCAAATGGTATTCTGCTGATTTTTCTGATCCCCGGCGCCACCTATTTCATCATGACCAGTCTGCGCCGGGCAAATGTAAAACTGATCGCGGCGCATGAGCCGCTGACGATTCGGTTGCAGCATGTGGTTAAAATTTATGAAGACTCATCGCGCTTCATCCGCGAGTGGCATAAAAAGGACCGTCATGAAGCACGCGCAGGAAAGGATGTTCATAAGTCCTCTTTAAATAATTTGATCTGGCAGACACCGGTTTTCATATATCTGATTTATTTTATCTATTTCTATCTTGAAAGCGGACTCTGGCTATTTCTGCTGTCACACCTTGTTTATCTGTTCGGATTTTTATTGCTGAATCCGCTTTTGTCAGCCATGAAAACACCCCGGATGCAGAAATGGACCCGGAGAATTTATTTCTGGGGTGTGCCGGTTTTTAATCTGATTCTTTTTTATCTAAGATGGAATGAAATTGTGGGTGTGATTTTCATCGCTGTTTTCTGGATTACGGCGCTGGCTGTTTATACGACCTCGAACCGTATTCATCACCGCAATATCAATATCGCTCGAATCAAGGGGCGATTTTCCTCGCTGCGCAAGCTATTTTACCGGTTTGTGATGATGATTCCGGTGATCGGCAGAAAGAGAAAGCCGTTCCGTGCGCTGGATGGCGTAACTCTGGAAATCGGCAGCGGGATGTTTGGTCTGCTCGGTCCGAATGGCGCCGGTAAAACCACGCTTATGCGCATCATTTGCGGGATTCTGGAGCAGTCGCGGGGAACCATCAAAATCAATGAGTTCGATCTGAAAGAAAAGCGTGAGGAATTGCAGGGATTGATCGGCTATCTGCCGCAGGAATTCGGGAGCTACGAAAATCTGACCGCTTATGAATTTCTTGATTATCAGGCGATGCTCAAAAATATCATCGATCCTGCAGAGCGGAAAAAGACCGTGGAAGATGCGATTTCCGCCGTGCATTTGGATGAGCACCGGGACAGCAAGATCGGCTCATTTTCAGGCGGCATGAAGCAGCGGATCGGCATTGCGCAGACGCTGCTGCATCTGCCGAGAATTCTGGTGGTCGATGAGCCCACCGCAGGTCTCGATCCCCGGGAGCGCATCAGGTTCCGCAATCTGCTGGTGGATTTGAGCAAGGAACGGATCGTGATTTTTTCGACGCACATTATCGAGGATATTTCCAGCTCCTGCGATAAAGTCGCTGTACTGAATAAAGGTAAGCTGCGTTTTCTGGGTGCGCCGAATCAGATGGTGGAAGAAACCAGCGGCTATGTCTGGCAGAGTCATCTGTCGCCCGTAGAATTCGAAGACGTCCGTCACAAGCTATGGCTGGTGCATCATGTCCCGGTTGGCGATTCCATTCGGGTGCGATTCCTTGCGGAAACGCCAATGTTGTCGGATGCGATCCAGGTGCGCCCCACTCTCGAGGACGCGTATTTGTGGCTGCTGGGAAGGGATTAAAATTATTAGAGAAGAAATTATGATGAAAACAATCGCCGAAAATTCTAAAATAATAACAATCGTGCAGTTCATCCGTTACAATCTCAAAGTCATTTTTTCGAATAAATTCATTTACTTTTTGCTATCCGCGATTGCCATATTTTTATTGATCACGGTGGTAAACCTCCTCGATACTGAATCCGCATTCGATACCGGATCGGTGTACAACCTGCTGCTGGTGCCCGGCGTGCTTCTCATTTTCTACCCGCCGACCTTTGGTATCCAGAACGATCTGGACACCCGGATGCTGGAAACAGTGTTCGGAATTCCCAATTATCGCTACAAAGTCCATCTGGTGCGGATCACGCTGGCTGTATTCATCTCGGCAGCAATTTTGATCGTGCTGGCGTTCCTCAGCAGCCTGTCATTGACGCCAATTCCTGTATTCTCGATGACCTTCCAGTTGATGTTCCCGCTGGCATTCATTTGCGCGTTTTCGTTCATGTTTTCGACCATCGTCAAAAACGGAAACGCCACCGCAGTGATCGTCGCCTGTTTCGGGCTGTTCTTCTTTTTCGGCGCCGATCCGCTGGAAGGCAGCAAATGGAACCTGTTCCACAATCCATTTTCGATCCCTTCAAATTCCAGCGGCTATATCTGGATGGAGATCACATTGTACAACCGAATCTATCTCGTGGTGGGAGCGATTATTTTTGTGTTATTCGGTTTGATTATGCTGCAAAAGCGGGAAAGGTTTGTGAGTTAAAAAGCTATATCTATATAAAATTTTCAAATGTGCGATAGTCTATGATTTCAGTATGTTGAAATGGATTTAGTGCAAGCAGATCCATGTCTCCTGTCACCAGGTAATCAGCATTACCAACTAAACATAGATCAAGCAGGAAATTATCTTTTGGATCCCTGCATAATTTTACGTGTTGAGTTATTTGTACGAATTCACTAATTGTATCAATGAGCGAGATTAGCTCTTGAATATGTTCGGTTTTGATATGCTTTTTGAATTTTTGCCGATTAAGGACTTCTAATAATTCTGTGAATTGCTCATCGCAAAAAAGTATCTTAACGTTTTTGTTGACAATATGTTCGGTAAGATTTGACAATTTATGTCCCAGAAGATAGCTGATCCAAATATTAGTGTCGATAACGACTCTAATTTGATCTTTCATATCGTTTCTGCCTTACGATTTCAACTTCGCGCGTAATCTCGTCCATGCTAATTTCTGATGTTTTTAATTGCTCTAACAGATTCCGAAATCGAATCTCAAATGTTTCCTTTTCCAAAAAGCGAATTAATTCGACTTTTTCCTCAATTGGGCATTGATCGATCAGCATTTTAAGCTGTTCCAGGTCTATTGCTAATGTGGCACTCATATAATCTCCATGATATTTAAAATTCAAATATGTTGTGAAGAGAATATATCATTTTTTAAAGACAAATACAAAACATTTTTGGGATGAATAATAAATATAATAATCTTGTTTTTGATCTGAGCCAGATAAAGTCTTTCCTCATTTTATTATTCAACTCTATGCTATTTTAATTGAACAATCGTAACACCCGTTCCGCCCTGGTTCCAGTTCCCCAGGCTTTTGTTTTTGACATGGGGATGTTTTTCGAGGAGTTCATGTACGACTTTGCGCAAGGCGCCGGTTCCCTTGCCATGAATGATCTGAACCTGTTCCAGACCTGCCAGTACCGCATCCTGGATAAATTTGTCGGTCATAATTTCCGCGTCTTCGGCACGCATGCCCCGTAAATCCAGTTCGGTATTCGTTGCAGATTCATAATCATACCGAACTCTGACGCGTTTCTCTTCCGGCTTTTTCTCTGCTACAGGCTGCAACTCGTTTATATTC
>WJJN01000106.1 GCA_014729735.1 Candidatus Zhuqueibacterota bacterium | reverse complement strand
ATGCTAACCGGTTGCGTTCGATTCCGGTCGCGGAAAATGGCGTCGGATCGTTTTTCCAGAAAAGTCCGTGATGCACGATGATCATATCCGCACCCTGTTGGATTGCCCGTTCGAATAGCCTGGCGCTTGCGCTGACTCCGGTCACAATCTTGGTTATCTCTTCGGCGCCTTCGACCTGCAATCCGTTATGGCAATAATCCTCAAATTCGGCGACATTCAATAGTGAGTCGATATACTCTAAAATTTGGTCTCTTGAAGCCATATTTTCTCCAGACAGATTAGTATCAGAGTTCGCTACTTCCATTTATTATAGAAAAAAATTTCATCTATCGGCTTGCGGGTATGACTGCGCACGACGGCTTTTGCCATTTTCCCGGCGAGGCTGTCTTTCCGGTGAGGATAACCAAGCGGGATAATTGTCACGATTTCGATATGGTTGGGAATCTCAAGCATGCTTTTAATCTCATCCGCATCGAACGCACCGATCCAGCAAGTTCCGAGCCCCAGTTCGGTTGCTGCCAGAACGAGATGCTCGGTGGCAATGGCGACATCCACCATGTAATACGGTTGTCCGTTGCCGCTGCCACTGGCAGCCGGATCACCGCAAGCTATAATCAGTACCGGCGCCTTGCCAAGCCACGCACGGTTATAAATGCCAGTGTGTTCAACGACCTTTTTGATCATTTCCGACTGGTTAACAACGACGAATTTCCAGCATTGTTGGTTGCGCCAGGATGGTGCCAGCCGCGCAGCCTCCAATACCTTTCGTATTGTATCGTCTTCAACCTGGGCAGAAGCGAACTTGCGCACACTTCTCCGCATTTTGATGATGTCCATTATTTGCATATTTGTATTATTATGTCCGAGTACTTATGTTTTAATCAGTTCAAGTTTCTGTTTCATAGCCGCAACAACTCATACTCCATCTTCCCCAGACCGATAGTCTCCCCGTGCTTTAGTTGAATCGTTTCATCGATCCCGGGAAAGCATAATTGCCGAAACTGCTTCCCGGAATACTCCTCTACGAGATCGAGCGCAGCGGTGTCGATCGCCACCGGATCGCTGCTAGCCAATATGCCGATGTCATCGGTGACCGGTTTTTGTTTCGTATTAATGCAATCACAGTTTTTTGTAATATTGATGAGAAAATTGAAGTAGAAAATTTTATCCTTTTTGGGAGCAGCCACACCGAGTGCATGTTCGGCGATTTTTTTCTGCAGATCTGCCGAAGAAGTTCGCCAGTTATATTCAACAGCACCGAACCGGCAGACTGTGAGGCACTCACCGCAACCGATGCATAATTTCTGGTCGATTTCCGCAGCATCAGCTTTTAATTCAATAGCATCTTCAGGACACCATTTAACGCACTCGCCGCAAAGAGTGCAATCGGATTTATTGATCCATGGTTTTACGGATGAATGCTGACGCAGCTTCCCCTTGCGACTTGCGAATCCCATTCCCAGATTTTTCAGCGTTCCGCCCAATCCAACGGCGAGATGTCCCGTGATGTGTGTCAGTGAGACAATCGAATTCGCATGTGCTGCGTCCGCGGCTATCGAAACGGAATCGAATAATTTACCATCGATCTCTACATCGATTTCATTATTGCCGAGCAATCCATCGGCGATTATAAAAGGAGCACCACATCTCTCAAGACCGAACCCGTGCTCCTGAGCCAGTTTCATATGGAGCACAGCATCCGATCGATTACTGCGGTAGAGCACATTTGTGTCTGTTAAATATGGCTTGCCGCCAATGTCAATAATTGCCTTGCTAAATGGTAAAATCATGTCCGGCGAAATGTGCGTTACATTTCCTTTTTCGCCAATATGTATTTTGATTGCCACCAGATCGTGTCTTTCAATACTTTGCGGCATCGAAGACTTGGTTATCAAAGAAGGCAAATGTTCGGAAATAAGAGATGGATCGTGAATGTTGTTTGCAGGTAAAAAGTAAACCCTGGATTTCATTTATTTTTCCTGATATGCGGATTATATGTTATTAATTGGTGAAGTTTAATGTATGCGGTAGTGTCTTGCAATCACCATTGAGTTTTTTCAATATGTCATTTGTTTTTTGTTGATGCTGGAGTTTCTCACAGGGATAATTTTTGCATTGAATGCAAAATTCGTACTGATTGGCATACGCGCAATTTTTAATAGCACATTCCTTGCCCCAGCATATTGCAGGCTCTCCCTTGCAGCCATCACAACGTATCTCCCGCCAGCGATCCGCGTCATTCAGGAGAATTAAGGCAAGCTGCCTGCGCATTGATTCACTGTCCGTTTTGTAGGCTTTGTAGATACAGCACTCTGTTTCGCAGTAGATTCCACAGACTGAAGAAAATTTTAATTTGTCGATAAATTCCATAAGAGTACCTGTTGATTTATATCTCATCTTTTTATATAATCAAAAGTTGTCACATTATCAACTACTTTTTTATAAAAATTTTTGCTTGATATTGGGGTGAAATTTTGTATATTGTTATTAATTCTGATAATTAATACTAAAATGAAAGGGGTTACAATGTTAAAGAATCTCAGAATTTTCATAATAGCATTTATTGGCATTTTGCTGTTGGGCAGCCAAATTTACGCACAAGAGACATTTGAAGGATATTGGGAACAAACGACAAAATCGAATTCTCCGTACCAGACTTTTTCAAAAAGTAAAGGTGATGAAGCACAACGGGTCTATTACAAAAATGGAAAAATGAAGATCGAAGATAAGGACGGTGGGAACGTAGTCATCATGCGGTTGGATAAGGAAGTTACCTGGATGATCGACAAAAAGAAAGGCGTTTACACCGAAATGACAATGAGCGATATGAAAGCCCAGATGAATAAGGCAAATGAAGCCATGCAAAAAATGCAGAAGCAGATGGAAGACATGCCACCGGAACAGCGCAAAATGATGGAAAAGATGATGGGCGACAAAATGAAATCCATGGCATCCGGCGAGGGAATGAACATAACAGTCAAAAAAACTGATGAAACAAAGACGATTAATGGATACAATTGTCGGAAAATTGTATATTACAGCGGCGACGAGCCAATAATGGATATCTGGCTAACCGATAAATATCAATTAGGCTCCGAGTTTGTAAAAAGTTATGCTCAGATGGGACTTATCAAAGGAGATTTGAGTGAAGCCACGAAAAATATGAAAGGCTTCCCCATTAAATCGGAGATGCAAATGGATGCCGGAATGGGCAAAAAAATCGAATCCACGACCACTGTTACCAAGATCGTTCCGACATCTGTTTCAGACAGCCAGTTTGAACTGCCGAAGGGATTGAAAAAGACCGAAATGAATTCATTTCAATAAATGATTTTAACACGCTCCCGAATAAAAAAAATCCCTTCTTCACGAAGGGATTTTTTTTATGATTTTCAGAATGATAAATTTAATTTAAAGAAAATATACGAATACCAATCCGATAACGATCGTTTCAATAATCCCGTTGATGAATTCTACGTTTCTCAATTCTTTGGGATAGGATGTAAGCATGAAGAAGTAAACGTATCTCGGATAAACCTGAACACCCGCCAGCAGCAAACCAAACACGAGACCTTTTGTCCAGCCGGTGCCCGGGATTGCATTTGCTGTTATGAAGAAAAACAATCCGGCGAGAAATACCGAAATGAATGACAGAATGAACATTTGCATCATCCATTTTCCCTGTGATCCGCCTTTCCTCATGGATGGGTGATCTTCATATTTTTTATAATACTTTGCAGCTAATGGATTCATATATAGAAGTGCATCGAGTACGAAGGTGATCACCTGCGTCACGACAACCGCCAGTATAAAAGTACCAACTGTAACTACCATAATTACCCTCCTTTTCGAGTTTTATAATGGGTAAGATAATTAAAAATGCAGCGGATGTCAACCGGATATTTCAATTTGTTAAAAAAAACGTCTTCATCGGTTTCCAGCGATCGCAGCTTAATGGCAAAAATAGGGTTGACTTTTATGACAAAATCGTTTATATTCCTTTCTATGAAAAAGGCAAAGTTACTGAAGATATTGTTGTTATTCTGGATGATGTTGATCATCATCGCTTCTTTTCTATATGCTAAAGCAGCAGTGGGATTTCCTGGCGAAACGTCCCGGATTATGATCTACCACGTACCGCAAGCCTGGGTTGCTACTTTGGCTTTTTTTATATCAATGATCGCCAGTATTTTGTATTTGTCAAAAAGGCGGCTAAATGCGGATCATATTGCTGTGACTGCAGCAGAATTGGGTTTTTTGTTTTCGATACTGGCAACTGTCAGCGGTTCAATTTTCGCGAAAGTGACCTGGGGCTCTTACTGGAACTGGGATCCACGGGAAACATCGATTGTTATTTTACTGATGATTTACGGCGCCTATTTCGCACTACGCTCCGCCGTACCGGATCCAGAAAGGAAGAGAGTATTTTCCGCAGCATATGCAATCCTGGCGTTTGCCACGGTTCCGTTTCTGGTGTTCGTCATTCCGCGGATCACAATGTCGCTGCATCCGGAAGATACCATGAACCCCGTCGACCCGCAACTGGATTCGAGGTTTATGACAGTGTTTCTCGGTGCAATGGTCGCCTACAGCGGGCTTTTTGGCTGGATGTTCAATCTGAAATACAGGTTGCTGAAAATCGAAGAAAAAATATATAAAGGATTGGAAGAATGGGAAATGGATTGATTTATGTTATGGCAGTGAATATTGTCATCTGGATTGGTATCGCCTTTTATCTGTTCAGCCTCGATCGTAAGATCAAAAAGCTCGAACGGGAAATGAACGATCCGTCACATTAAAGTGAATCATTCATTTTTAAAAATCATCTAATCTAAAAATGAATACAGGAATATTTTTATGAAGAAATCATATATCGTGGGAGCAGTTATAATTGCGGCTGCTCTCATTTTTGCAATGTTTTCATTTAAATCAACATTGACAAGCTATGTTTCAATAAACGAAGCACTGGCAAGCGAACATAATGTGCAGGTTGCCGGAATTTTAGTACAGGGATCGACATCATATAAGAATAAGCTAATTTTTAAATTAAAAGATGAAGCCGGCAGCGAAATGGTTGTGCATTATAATAAATCCAAACCTGCGAATTTCGAAAATGCAGATAAAATTGTCGCCATCGGAAAGTATGATAAAAATCAAAACGCATTTCTCGCAAATGAGCTGCTCGTTAAATGTCCATCTAAATATGAAGGAAAGGTTTCTGAATAATGAATATATTGGCACAGGGCACGTTATGGATCGGACTCATTACCATAATCATATCGTCGCTTATTTATCTCAGACTGAGTTACAATCGTTCGGGTAAACTACTAAACTACGCCCGATATAGTTTTCTTACATTCGCCTCGTTCACAACAATTGCCTCCGCATTTCTAATGTATTTCTTCCTGTCACATGATTTCCGGTTTGAATATGTGGCGCAATATTCTTCCAGCGATCTGCCGCTCCATTATCTCATCAGCTCTTTCTGGGCAGGTCAGGAGGGAAGTTTCCTGTTATGGGTGCTAATAGGCGCCTGGCTCGGCGTTTATCTTATGTATAAAATGAAAGATACCGAACCGCAGGTTATGGTTCTATATAATTTGAACCTTGTTTTTTTATCAGTATTATTGATAAAACAAAGCCCTTTCCGATTGGCGCCGCAGCCTTTCGCTGAAGGATTTGGCTTAAACATGCTGCTTCAGGACCCGTGGATGGTCATTCATCCGCCAATTGTGTTTCTGGGTTATGCTGCATTCGCTATCCCATATGCAATTGGTATGGCATCGCTCTGGCGTCGCGAATACAAAGGCTGGATTAGTCAGGCTCTGCCGTGGGTTTCATTTGCTTTTGTGTCGCTGGGAGCAGGTATTATCATCGGCGGTGTTTGGTCGTACAAAGTGCTGGGCTGGGGCGGATACTGGGGTTGGGACCCGGTGGAAAATGCATCTCTGCTGCCGTGGTTGATGGGAACAGGACTCTTACACAGTATGCTGCTGCAAAAATCCACCGGAAGGCTGGCGAAGACGAATTATCTTCTGGCATCACTTTCATTCATCCTTATTTTATACAGCACATTCCTGACACGTTCCGGTGTTCTGGCGGATTTTTCCGTACATTCGTTCGTCGATCTCGGCATCACCGGATGGCTTGTCTTTTTTATAATGGCATTCATAGCCATCACAGCTTATTTTCTTATTTCCCGGTCAAAAGAAATTCCGGTCCCGAAAGCGGTAAAACAGACAGAAAGCTCGTTCTTCTCGTTGGAATTTGGACTGATTGCAGCAGTGATTCTATTGGCACTGTCAGCAGTATTGACCGGACTCGGAACTTCGGCACCTCTCATCACTCGGCTGATGGAGCAAGCCTCCAAAGTATCTACAAGTTTTTATGTGAAAGTGAATTTACCAATTGCAATCTTAATCGGATTGTTTTTAAGTTACGTGCCGCTGCTAAAATACGGTAATAACGAACCCTCGAAGTTGATTCCACGGCTGATCGTGGGAATGATTGTGGCGGTGATTTCAGCAGTTGTTACAATAATGAACGGCTTTCCCGGAATTCTTGTGTTTCTGATGGTAGTGTTTGCCGGATTTACAGCGGGAGTGAATTTCGAGGTAATGATCAGAATGCTACGCAAGAGTTTCCCGGCTTCTGCGGCAGCTATCACACACCTCGGTGTCGGTTTGATGTTCATAGGATTCGTAGCTTCCTCCGGCTATGACAAAGCGCAGCGAGTGACGCTGCCAAAAGGCGAAACAAAGGAAGTTTTGGGATACAAGGTTACGTTTATAGACGCAAAAATGGTCAAAGAAGGCAAGGGAACGCGGCTCTATCTGCCGGTGCAACTGGAAAAAGATGGAAACGTTATGACCGGTCAGCCCGATATATATGTCGAAAGTTTACGAGGTAAAGAAAATAACCGCTTCCAGCATCCGTATATCGAACGCGGCTGGTGGAGCGATGTCTATGTTTCTCCTGAAGGTTTCGAAAGCGGAACAACAGCCCATGCGCACCAGGAAACGAAACATCTCACTATCGTTCGGGGCGAAACGGAGCAATTAAAGGATTATGAAATAACATTTGTAAAATACGATATTTCCAGAATGGGCAATGCCGAGGGCACGATTAGCGTAGGCGCAGAATTGCTCGTTTCATATAAGGACGCTGAACCGGTAACCCTGACGCCCTATTTCTCAGTGGGCGGGCAGCAACATCCGCAAAGCCAGGTTAAGCTACCGGGACAGGAGGGCGCTTTTCTCACCATCGTGGGTATGGACGCGACGAAAAAAACTGTGGATTTGCACTATATGGGTTCAGAGTCCGAGGCTGCTGATGAGAAAGATACGGAGAAACAGCCTGTACTTTATGCAGAAGTCAGCACAAAACCGGGTATGTCGATTTTGTGGCTGGGTGTGACGCTGGTGATGTTAGGTGGTATGGTTTCCATTTATCGAAGAAGCAGCCGAAACAATTAATATTTGGATGCAGCGAGTGCCTCGTTGCATTGTAACCGTTTTTTTGGCTCCAATTTTTCTTGATTTATATCAAGCGATTGGATGTATTTGCGGCTTCGCCGCACGCATCGATAAAATTAATATATTCCATAAGACACAGGATGCCGGAATTCTGATTCGCACCAGAGTTGCGGCATTTCAAATGTTATCTTCGTTTCGCTGCCCTCATAGATGGACGAATGCTGAATTCATCATCTTCGAAAATGACTTTAGGAGATTTTTTATTTTCTGTCCGCACAATTACGCTGTTATCACCTTCAATTGAAGCGAGCATTTCCCTGAGTTCGGATTTCAGATATTCCAGCGTGTGATCCTGATCTTTTTTCTTTTGAAGATTTACGGAGATTTTATTTTTCAAACCTTTCAGTTCTTCGGGAACCGGAACTGTTGCGCGTTCCAGATTGGAAATCGCAGTTTCGATTTCGTTCATCTGTGCGATCAGCTCATTTTGCTCCCTCGCTGCTAATTCCTTGCATTCCCTCACAAGTATTTTCAATTTATTGATGGCTCTTTCGGCATTATCCTTCATCTTTCACTCCGACATAGAATAATCGGCATTTTATTATGTAATCGGAGAGAATGAGAAAAAGTTAAATTCCATCTTTTTTCTTTGATTGAAGAGAAAATTTTCTTATATTCAAAAAATTTTCTTATTGGGAAGATGATCTGTCTATAGAATATAAAAATTAACGAGGATCAAAATGATTATTCGTGAGGAAAAAAAATGGCGGGCTTCAACTTTGCGGGAGAGTCGACTCACCTCTCTGCTGCTCATGATTTTAGTGATATTCGCCGTCGGATTTATTTTGCATCAATTACAAACCATCTTTAAACCATTATTGATTGCAATATTCCTGTCATTTATTTTCGAGCCGATGGTAAACTTTCTGACCAGCATTAAGATCCCGAAATTTTTCGCATTTCTGATTTCATTGATTGTTGTGTTTGTCGTTTTTTATCTCTTTGGATTGATAATTTATGCAAGTGTTGCTTCGTTTTCACAAGAATTTCCCAAATATCAAACTAAATTCGTCGCACTTTATAACGGGACGTTGGGTATATTCAAGGTTCCCCATGATCAGGTGCAGCTATACATAAAGCAAATCAAATGGGCGGATGTCTGGAAAAACTTGTCCATTCCTTCCCTTTTATCAGCAACGGTCGGAACTTTTATCAGCTTTTTAGCGAACCTGTTTCTGGTATTGATTTTCACTATTTACATCGTTCTCGGTAAAGTCCACATGCTGGAAAAAGTAAGCAAGGCGTTTCCCAATGAGCGGGCAACCAGGATTCTTGATGTAATTACAAATATTAATGGCGGCATGCAGCGCTATCTGATCACCAAAACGATGATCAGTCTTGGAACGGGAACCGTCGCGGCATTGATACTGTTTGCCTTTGGCGTTGATTTCGCAATTGTGTGGGGCTTATTGACATTCCTGTTGAATTTCATACCGAATATCGGCTCCGTCATTGCAACTCTTCCACCGATTCTGGTGACAGCCTTTCAATTTGGCGACTTTCTGAAAATCGTTTGGGTCGCGATATTGCTGATAGGAACTCAAATAACAATGGGGAACATCATTGAACCGCGGGTAATGGGCAAAAACTTAAACTTAAGTCCGTTAGTCGTGATTTTCTCATTAATCTTTTGGGGATTCATCTGGGGACCGGTGGGAATGCTGCTCGCGGTTCCAATCTCATCCACCATCCAGATTATCTGTGCAAATATCGATGTTTTGAAACCCGTCAGCATATTTATGGGCGGCGATGATGAACTTTAAAAATGATGCAAAAACCAAATCATGGAGTGAAATATGAAGATATCGTTTCTTGGTGGTGTCCGTACCGTTACCGGCTCGATGCACCTTGTCGAGACCGGGCATCGAAAAATTCTGCTCGATTGCGGTATGTTTCAGGGCAGGCGGAAAGAGGCGGAAATTAAAAACCGTAATCTACCGTTTGATGCACAGCGCATCGACGCGATGATTCTATCCCATGCGCACATCGATCATTCAGGCAATATCCCGAATCTTGTCAAAAATGGATACTCCGGTCCGATTTATACGACACACGCTACCACTGACATCTGCAATTATATGCTGCGCGATAGCGGTCATATCCAGGAAAAAGATGTAAAGTTTGTCAATAAACGACGACGCAGCAGGGGAGAACCACCAAAAGAGCCGATTTACACAAAAGAAGATGCGGAACAGGCGCTGGATAATTTTCAGGGCAAAGACTACCGGAAAACCTTTGAAATTACGGATAATGCAAATGCAATATTCTACGATGCCGGACATATTTTGGGCTCTGCATTGACGAAATTAGCCATAAAGGAAAACGGGCGTCTCATCAATTTGGGATACATTCTTGATTTGGGCAGAAACAACATGCCAATCATAAGAAATCCGGATATTATTCACGATCTTGATTACATTATTATAGAAAGCACGTATGGCGGCAGATTGCACGACAACATTAAAGATGCGGAGAAGAGACTGGGTGAAGTGATACGCAGGACGGTGGATCGCGGCGGAAAAGTCATTATTCCATCATTTGCGCTGGAGCGGGCGCAGGAGATCGTCTACAGTCTGAATAATTTATGGAACCAGCACAAGCTACCGCGTATCCCGGTGTATGTCGATAGTCCGTTGGCAGTAAATGTTACAAAAGTATTTAAACAGCACAAAGAGTGTTTCGATGAGAAAACCAGCGATATTCTGGAATATGATGACGATCCGTTCGGCTTTGACAAATTGATATATGTGCAGAATGTCGAGGAATCGAAAAAGATCAATACGATGAAGGAACCGTGCATCATTATTTCAGCTTCGGGAATGTGCGAGAATGGCAGGATTTTGCATCATTTGCGGAATAATATCGAAGATCCCAAGAATACGATCATCATCGTAGGATTTATGGCGCAAAGCACACTCGGGAGAAAGCTGGTTGAAAAGTGGGATGTGGTACGGATTTTCGGCGATGAGCATAAATTGCGGGCAGAAGTGGTTGTAATGAATGCATTCAGCGCTCATGCCGATCGCAACGACCTGGTGAACTATGTGACACATGCGAATGATAAATTGCAGGGTGTTTTTCTGGTGCACGGCGAAGAGAGCCAGACGTTCGAGCTGGCAAAATCATTAAAAGAAAAGGGCATTGCCAATGTCCGGGCACCGGAGCCGGGGGAGACGGTGGAAGTTTAGTATCATGAATTGCATGAAGTCTCACCATAATTAAAATAAAAAAGGTCATATCATGACCTTTTTAAAAGTGCCGAAGGTGGGAGTCGAACCCACACGGGCTAACGCCCACACGGCCCTGAACCGTGCGCGTCTACCAGTTTCACCACTTCGGCAATACTGCTCTAAATTTGGAACGATAATTTACAAATTTAAGAGTAAAAAGTCAAGAATTATTTTGATTTGGTCTTGACTTTTGACATTAAAAATCTTATTTTATGTGACTTTTAATTTAGGTAAAGCATTATGGGAATTAAAATCATCACAAAAAATAAGAATGCTCGTTTCCAATACGACATCACGGAAGAAATTGAAGCAGGCATTGTTTTAAAAGGCACTGAGGT
>WJJN01000695.1 GCA_014729735.1 Candidatus Zhuqueibacterota bacterium | reverse complement strand
TTCAATTGTTTTCGACAATGCCGTCACGATCCGGCAGTAACGCTGCACGTCGTGCATCTTTCTGCCCTTTCGATCTTTCAGATATTTATGCAGCACCTGGTATCCGCCGATGTGATAATTCCAGACATCCGGTGCAATCC
Organism: Candidatus Zhuqueibacterota bacterium; assembly: GCA_014729735.1. Classification (GTDB taxonomy): domain Bacteria; phylum Zhuqueibacterota; class Zhuqueibacteria; order Thermofontimicrobiales; family Thiofontviventaceae; genus Mariaggregatimicrobium. The sequence continues at coordinate 3,062 of WJJN01000695.1, read as the reverse complement.
CTTCAAAATATTTTTCATTATTGATGTAAACACTCCGATCATCTTCATCATAGCTTATTTTCTCGATAGTATCATTTTCGCCTTCCTGCGGATATTTGGCAACTGGTGGATCGACTGCCGCTTTTTCCAGCAGATGCAAAGCAATGAGCTGTTTGCCAAAATTTCCAACGGATTTAAAAAGCCCGGAATTTGAAGTAAACGGGATCCGCGGAAAATCGATCTTCAAAAATTCGGCATACAGCCGGCGATAATTATTGCTATGCAGCACGCCATAAACATAATGCAGAATTTCTTCGGGAGACGGCTTTTTCCCGTATTTCGCTGCTAACTTTTCAAAGATTGCCGGTGCGATATTTGGCTTTTTGCCGTACGTTTCGGCGTCGTCAAAAACTATCATGATAGTTGATCCCGTTTTGGGATTTCTTGCTTTCTTTTCAGGATAAATGTATAATGGAAAGAGCAGCTCGCCTCCGCGATAGAATAAATTCAAATCAATTATATGTCTTGAAATGAATACTAGATTCCACAGATGCTCTGCGCCGACGACCTGTCCCTGCCTTCCGACTGCCAATCCGATATTGCCGTCCGTGAAATGGCGCATGACATCATAACGCATCCGCTCGATAATCGAAGAATGATAAAAAACATACCGCTCATCAAAAGGTCTGTACAATATTTCCCTGAAAAAATCTTTCCAGTCATCTAATTCGTACAACTCTTTCCTTGCTTCATCTATTTTCCAGTTTTTCTTGTTTTTCAGATTGAATGCCTGTGCAATAATCTCATCCGGCTGCGAGAGATTCCTGAACTGTAATATACTGTTCATTAAATCACGTTTATTAAAATCAATGGCAAATTGATCCCGCGACGTCACAATACCGACGCTGTTTATCGGAAAGATCTCATTGATTTTCTTCCACTTCAGATATCGTTTAATTTTCCCGGTGTCTCTTTTGATCAAAAAATAATAGGGAGATTGAGGATTTATTTGTGAATAATTCTTCCCGGAAAATTTATGCGAATTCAGCCAATTATATTTTTCCTTGCGCAAGCCGAACAGGTCATGATGAAATATCTTTGCTTGCTTCCCTTTCACATTTTTCACAAATAAAACAATCGCCACTCCCTGACGAATATCGAACACATTTTCATCCTTGCCACCTTCTGGAGTGGTTTCCTTCTTCAGGCTATTGCCGTGAAGATCGAGCACATAAATTTCGTCGAATGTTTTCATCAGGCTCTGGCGCATGCCGCGGAAAGTAGGATTGTCAAGATAGCTGTGATTGGTGATCATGCCCACAATTCCCTGCCCGGATTGCTGGATTTTCCACTGGGCGAACCTCAGGAATTTCACATAATCATCCTGCAGCCACTTGGGATTTTTCTCGCCCAGCGGCTCGCCATCGACTTTGTAATAGCTCTGCGCGCCGTCGAGATCTTCTTTGAGCAATTTTTCTGTCCAGTCGTTGATATTGGCGGACATCCCGCTATACGGCGGATTGCCGAGGATCACCAGCAGCGGCTGCTCTCTTTTGAGCACCCCGGCAAGATGACTTTCTTCGCTGATCGAGCTCAGACCGGGAAGCGCGATCTGTTCGATTTCTTCCATTTCCAGCGTGTTTGTCAAATATAATTTAAAACGCTCGTCATCCGCTAATTTGTAACCAAGCTCTTCGAAGATGAATGCCATTTTCAGATGTCCTATGGCGTACGGCGCCATCATCAGCTCGAACGCGTAGTAGTTTTCGAGAATATGATCCCGAATCCACTGCCGCATACCGCCTGCGCCGTATTTCTCCCGGAATTCGTCGGCAGCCTGGCGGATGGCTTCCGCGATAAACGTCAGCGTGCCGCCGGCAGGATCGAGCAATTTTACTTCACTGCTTGCCAGCCCATCGACAAGATCGAAATGCGATTTCAGCAGCGAATGGATCGAGCGCACAATGTAGCCGACCACGGATTCGGGCGTGTAATATACCCCGCGGCGCTCACGAATATCGGGATCATACGTCGCCAGAAATGTTTCATAAAAATGAATGATCGGATCTCTGCCTTTTCCGCTACGATAATATTCATGCAGAATTTTATTGACATCGGTGACATGCAGTATTTCGGAAATATCCTCAACGATCAGTTGCAGCGATTTTGGCGGCTCCTCCAGCGAAATATAGCGAAACACATCGCGCAAAATCCCGATGGTGTGCGGAATATAATCGAACGCCAGTTTGCGGCTGAATTCGCCATCTGCGTGCGGGACTCTGGTGCGGGCGGCGAATAGTCCGTAGGTGATCGTTTGTGCATACAAATCAGCGAATTGTTTTTCGGAAATCGTCGAGATGAGGAAATTTTTAAAAGCCTCGTAAAATGCATGGATTTGCCGGCGCCCCTTGTTGCTGTTTTCTGCCAGCTCCACGGCAATGACTTCATCCGCCAGAAAACGCGTGCGCTTCGCCAGCTCCACCGCGAGCTGCCGGGCATTTCTGACTTTCGGCAGGGAGAAACTGAAGAATAATTCAAATAGCTCTTTAAATTTTTCGATGTTTTCTACTGGCGGCGCTGTGCGCAATTTTTGGGCAATCACCGGACGCCCGATCATCACCTGCGCCATGCGCTCACCATCCCGGTACAATCGAAATTCATAAAAATTGGTCAGAATCACATTCGGAAAAATAGAGCGATAGCGCTTCAGTTGTTCGGAATCTTCGATATAATCCAGATTCGACACCGATGGGTCTTTGGCTTCGATGTAGCCGGTAATATGATTTCTGCCATCCCAGATTCGAAAATCGGGATTGCCGGCTTCGGTTTTCTTCGGAAGAATCGTGATGTCGATACTTTTGATCTTGTGCAGATCGGCAAATTTCTTGATCAGCTCATCGAGGTGTTTATAATAGCTTTCTTCACGAGCGTCGCCTCGCTGCGAGGTGAGAGTGCATTCTTTCAAATACTGCTCTAAAATTTCTTTCATCAATCCGAATTCCCCTGCCTAATTAATTTGCAGATCATTTCCGGTGCATTGTCGCTGGACTTAATTCTAATCGATCACAGGTAAAAATTATAGT
>WJJN01000694.1 GCA_014729735.1 Candidatus Zhuqueibacterota bacterium | reverse complement strand
TGACTCGCTGATTATCTTGCAAATTCCGCTCTGAAATTTGTTCTGAGACGTTTTCTATCATTTCATCCAGACGGACAACATCTTCATAAATCGAAAGCTCGGATTTCTGACCGGCACCATTTGCAATATCGATAATGCGCAGTAACAGCCGGGTGAGCTGATGGTATTGATCGATCGCCTGTGAGTAATTATTATTATCGATCAACTGACGGATTTTGCGTAATCGCTTTTCAGCAAGCTGAAACAACTTCGAAGCCGTCGGATTTTGGCTGTTGTCGACTGCATCTTTTGCTTTTTGCATTAATTGATCCAGCCGTTTTTTCTCCTCCAGCATCTTTTCGCGAATGTTCTGATTCTGGTTTTTCGCTGTTTCTATTGCCTGGTTCGCCATAAAAATACCCAGCCGGATATGTTCCAGCGCGAGCTGATATTTGTTTTTCCGAAGAGCAGCCACGGCTTTTTTGTCATGCTCCCGGGCTTTGCTCAGAGATCGTTCCGCTTTGCGGTTGCGGCTGTCAGACACGATTTTTTCAGCAATCAACAACCGTTCTTTTAATTTCTTGCGCTGAGACTTGATCGGATTTGTCAATATCAATCGAACAGCATTGATAATGAGACGATTAGCTTTATCCAATTCCCGGTTTGCCATTAAAAATCTTCTGCTTTCAAAAAGCATGCGAGCTTTCTGCAGGACTTTTTCCGCCTCTGCCAACAGCACCCCGGCGTTCGGATTTGGGAATGATACCTGAACATCCCGTGCAAATTCCAATCTGTTTATAGTAATTTCGTATTTTCGTTTTAACTCAGAACCGGTTTGGGCAGCAAGGCTGTTCATTAAAATACAAAAAAACAGAAGTATGTATATTCGTGTATTCTTCATTTTTTATGCTATCGAAATTTGGGTTTTATTCATCTCGTACATTAGGCAAAAGATATGCCACCCATATTTAGTCTTTGAATGACCTACTAACTTCTATAGAAATTAATCAATTAGTTGAGATGAAACATATTACAGTATGTACCATTTCGTACAACTCAAATGTACGGTCAGGGACACTATTTGTGAAAAAAACAAGACATTGTTACAATGTAAAAATTATTTTTCTTTCGACTAAATATTTTTACAGAAAATGACGATTGTTAAAATAGAGTAAAAAAAACAGCACATCACTACTATGCAAATACGAACAAGAATATATCAGCTCATTTTTCCGATATTGATTTTAATCGCAGGCTGCGCACCACTATTGGAAATGCCACAGATGGATTATCCGGAATTCAATCAAACAAGCCAGCGTTACAATAATCAGCCAGGTAATACTTATCATGAATCCGGTAAAAATCGATCCATTGATATCAATATTGTTAAAGATTTCTACGTGATTAGCAAAGGCAGTTTTTGCCAGTTGATTATCAAAATGAATAAATTCACCCGATTTCGGGCGAACACCCTGGCAAAGCCAAACCGTCTTTACGTCGATCTTGCTAACACGATTATACATCCGCCTAAACAGAGCCGCACAATCAATGACGGATTCATAAAACGAATTCGCACGGGACAATTTAGCGAGACGACAGCCAGAATCGTTCTCGATACCAATGAAAAAGTAGGCTTCGAAATTTTCAAAAACAGTGACCAAAAAGAACTGATAATCGAATTTTACCCGGAAAAATTAAATGCTCATAAATTAAATAGACAAATCAAAGGAACGCGGCGAATCTATTCAACTAAAAATAATCAATTTTCATTTAAAAAACAAACAATAAATAAAAATACCGCAGCAACCCTTGTTCAGGAGTTAGGCTTAAAGATAAAGACAATCATTATCGATCCGGGGCATGGCGGCAAAGATCCGGGCGCTGTTGGAAATAATGGTATTTACGAAAAAGATCTCACGCTGGATATTGCTTTAAGATTGAAGCGTCTTCTCAAGCGCGGGGGCAGTTTTAACGTGTTTCTAACCCGCGAAAAAGATGTATTCATACCTTTAGAAGAGCGAACCGCGTTTGCAAACCGGCATAACGGCGATTTATTTATCAGCATTCATGCGAATGCTCACAGATATTCGGATCGCTCCGGCATTGAAACGTACTATCTGGCGTTAGCCAGAGATGATGATTCACGCGCGGTTGCTGCCTATGAAAACCGGTTTGCTCAAACTGAATTAAGCCATCTCGAAGATATTCTGCAAAATATCATGAAAAATTCAAAAGTAGAGGAGAGTGTTTATTTTGCAGAGATCCTGCAGCAGTGCCTGATCTCTAAAACAAGACAAATCGATCGCGGTGTGAAGACCGCCGGCTTCTTTGTGCTGAGCGGCGCTAAAATGCCGTCTGTTCTTACGGAAGTCGGATTCATTTCAAACAGCAGAGACAACCGGCTGCTGAGAAACAACAAATACCGACAGGTGATTGCTCAAGCATTGTTCGAAGGAATCGAAGCGTATCAGAACCGTCTGATCGCTTGTAATAAATAAAGTTATGGTTTCACCCGAATTGTGCCATCGCCCTTTTCAGTCATTTCACCTATTTGTGCAACTACTTTCACAGAATGTGTTTTCAATGCTGAAAGCAATTCCTCTTTATTTTCTCCCTTTACTGAAATCAGGAGTCCGCCGGATGTTTGTGCATCCGAAAGCAGCAGTTTCGCCAACTCCGGAATTTTCGGATCGAATTCAGTCCATTTGCTGACATGATCTTTGTTGGCAATGGTTCCGCCCGGAATCACATCTGCGGCTGCCAGATCATACGCCTGCTGCAGCAGCGGAATTTTGTCCAGATAGATCGTGGCATTCACTTCACTGCTGAAGGTCATTTCATGAAGATGCCCCAACAGTCCGAATCCTGTGATATCGGTGCATGCATGTACTCCCGCTACTTCCATCATCGCAGCGGCAGCGTTGCGATTCAATGTGCTCATGATGCGAATCGCTTCTTGCTCGGTTGAGGCATCTGTCAGTCCCCGTTTTAAAGCAGTTGTAATGATACCAAGCCCGATTGGTTTCGTCAAAATTAGCATATCACCGGGGCGGGCATTGGAATTGGTTATTACCTTTTTCGGATCGATTGAACCGGTGACGACCAATCCGTATTTCGGCTCCGTATCTTCTACTGTATGTCCACCCAGAATTGGAGTTCCCGCTTCCTGTGTTTTGTCGTGAGCCCCTTTCAAAATGGACTGCAGCACCTCCAGTGGCAGTCGCTTCTCCGGGAAACCAACGATGTTCAAAGCAAACAACGGCGTCCCACCCATTGCGTAAATATCGCTGAGAGCATTTGCAGCAGCAATTGCCCCAAAATGATACGGATCATCAACGATCGGTGTGAAAAAATCTACAGTTTGTACGATTGCAAAGTTCTCGTTAATTTTGTAGACAGCAGCATCGTCGGCAGTAGTGCTTCCCACGATGACATTGGGATGGGAAATCTGAGGCAGCGATGCCAGTACTTTTTCCAGGTTCTGTGGACGTAGTTTGCAGGCACAGCCAAGCCCATGCGTGAAATGCGTTAATTTGATGTCCGATGTCGCATCAGCAATGGTTTCAGACGAAGAATCCTGTTTCAAATTGTTAACGGCAGTGACGATCTGTTCGATAGCTTTATCGATCTGCTGTTCGTTATTCGTCCTACCGGTGGAAAAACGCACCGTTCCCAGTGCAGCCTCCACCGGAACACGCATCGCCTGCATTACTGCGGATGGCTCGGCGACATCTGTGTGACACGCCGCTCCCGGCGATGCCGCGATCCCGTTTAATTCATCCAGCAGTGTATTGACATCGATTCCCGGAAAACTGATACTCAACGTATTGGGCAGGCGTTTTTCCGGATGACCGTTTAGCCGTATTTCAGGCAGACTGTCTTTTAATCCGTTCCAGAGCCGGTCGCGCAGCAGACGCGAGTGCTCTATGTTCTCAGATAATGACTCCTTTGCCAGTGCACAGGCTTTTCCGAGCCCAACAATTTCCAGCACATTCTCTGTTCCCGCACGGAGATTCTGCTCATGATCTGCGCCATGTATCTGTTTTGATAACGCAATCCCGCGACGGATGTAAAGCGCCCCGATTCCCTTTGGACCATACAATTTATGCCCGGCAACAGAGAGCAAATCAACGCCAAGCTCATTTACTTTTGTGGATATTTTGCCCACGGATTGCGCGGCATCGGTGTGCAATAGTATGTCGTTGCGCCTGGCGATCTCAGATATTTCGGCAATCGGCTGGATCGTGCCGACTTCGTTATTTGCGTGCATAATGGTGATCAAAATCGTTTCCGGAAGGATTGCTTTTTCAACATCCGCTGGATCGATCAAGCCGTTCGCATCCACAGGGATGTACGTGATGAAATAGCCGTGCTTTTTCAAATATTCGCAGACATTGATGACAGCCGGGTGTTCGATTTGAGATGTAATGATATGGTTTCCCCGGTCGCGCAATTGCTCTGCTGCTCCTTTGATGGCGAGATTATTCGATTCCGAACCGCCGCTGGTAAAAATGACTTCATCGGTTTTGCAGTCCAGCAGTCCGGCGACTTCAGCCCGCGCTTTTTGGATCGCTTTTTTCGTTTGCTGCCCGTAATAATGATAGCTGGAAGGATTTCCGAAATGCTCCTTTAGATAGGGCAGCATGGCATCTGCAACTTCCGGCGCAATAGGGGTGGTCGCGTTATGATCGAGATAGATTATTTCCATACTGTGCTCTACTATTATAGTTAATTGCTCAGACTTTCGAAATTTCTAAAATATCGGAAATCTCGCTTAATACTGATCTAAATAGAAGCAATATAAGAAAAACCATTTCATAAATCAAGCAAATTATGAAAATCGAATAGCTGCAATTTTATGAGAGAAATTCAATTCGCGGGTAAATACTTCTTGCATTTATGCCGTAAAAATTTATATTGAAAGGTAGCAAAAATGGGAATTCAAAATGATTTTATCAGACAAAACGATTCGCGAATACATGAAACAGGGTCGCCTATCGGTGGAGCCTATCGATGATGTGCAAATTCAACCCGGTTCCGTGGATTTAAGATTGGGCGATCATTTTTTGAAGATGGAACATCAGGAAGGCGTGATGCTCCAACTTTCGCAAAAACCGCGTTATGAAGATATTATAACAGAGGAGATCATCATTTCGCCGCATTCCTACATTCTGGCAACGACGCGGGAATATGTAAAATTGCCGGATAATGTCGCGGCATTTGTGCAGGGGAGAAGCTCGCTCGGCAGGATGGGAGTTTTTCTGCAAAATTCCGGCTGGGTGGATCCGGGCTTCGAAGGAGAAATTACGTTCGGCTTGTTCAATGCCAATAATGTGCCTGTGAAACTGACATCCGGTGTACGCATCTGTCAGCTCGTGTTCGCACAGCTCGATCAAACTGCGCAGCGTCCCTATCGCGGCAAATATCAGGGACAGCGCAACGCAACCGGAAGCCGGGTCAGTCTTGATGCGGATCTCAAACCGGATAATCTAGAATAATTGAATATCACAGTAAATGATAAAACCCGAAATTTCAAAAATCATCTCGATATTCCGATTTGTTTATTTCCTGCTGCTCGGATTAATAGCAACCGTTCAGTTGGGATTCTGTCAAAGCTACCATGTGCATAATTATTGCGAAGACGACGGATTACTGAATTCCACGGTGCACGATCTGCTGCAGGATTCGACCGGACGGATGTGGTTCACAACACGCTCCGGAATTTCGTGTTACGACGGAACCGAGTGGACCTCCTATACTGCGGCAAACGGGCTGCCCGGAGTCGATTATACATTTTTGGAAATTGACGATGAGAATATCATCTGGGCGCTCTCGAAACATCGAAGTTTCAATATTGCCTACTTTCATAATGAACAATGGCATTCGCTGGAAACTCCACCTTTACAAAACTATCCAAATTTTATCATAGATTTCAAGGTTTCTTCTATTCATGGTAGAATTATCATTGCAATTGCGTCGAGACATTCCGGATTATTAATACTCGAAGATGATCAATGGAAGATTATAGAGAAGCCGCAGAAGGTCCGGACAACATTCCTGATCCATGGTATTGCCTTTTTTGATGATACAATTTACGCGGCGACATCTGATGGCTTGTTTTATGTAACTAACGATAGCCTTGCCCGATACACCGGCTGTGATTTGCCTGCCGGAGGCATCCGCGGGCTTCGAAGGTTTAAAACAGACACTCGAAATCGTCTTTGGCTTGCCGGAACTTCCTGGATTGGGATTATCGAAAATCATTCGTTCAGATCAGTTGCTGAAGACCTCTATATTCCATTTGGGGATGAATTTGAATATCTGTTGTTACAGCCCGATTATCGCAGAGGAATTTTTTATGGAAATCCGGTCTGTTGCTATTATTTAAAATTTTCGAAAAGTGAGCCGGAGAGATTGGGACTGGAATCCGGACTGATTTCCGACGGGATTACGTCCCTGTTCATGGATCGGGAAAAAAATTTATGGTGCAGCACATTGCGGGGCGTCAGTAAAATCGCGGGGATGCGTTTTCAGAATTATCGCAAAGAAAATGGCTTGCTCAATGATGAAGTAACCGCGATTGTGGAGATCAAACCCGGATCATACATTTTCGGTCACAATAATGGTTTAACTTTCTTTGATGACGGCACATTTCGCTATCATAAATTTCCCCGTAGCACTCAAATTAGTCCTATTGCAACTCGCGTGATTGATCTGGCGATGGACCGCGAGAGAAATGTGTGGATGGCTGTGTCCAGTAAGGGATTGGGGCGAATCAATCCTGCGGGTGAAATAACATGGATTGACGACAATCCACACATACATAATCCGGTGAAATCCGTGATGGTAGATAGTAACAATCGTGTGTGGATCGCCGATGCGAATGGCTTGATAACGTACAACGGAAAATCCTGGCAGCGAGTTTCAACATCGAAAGAAGATTTGCGCAGAGTGCGAAAAGTAATCCGGGGATCAGGAAACGAAATTTATCTGGCGACCTATTTCAGCGGATTGTATGTTTATAAGAATAAAAAATGGATCGGCTACCGGAGTCCGAAAGTGGAATCGGCAAATAACATTTACGCTGCACATCGGGATTCTGATGGCAGATTGCTGGTCGGGAGTTTAGCCGGGCTGTTTACGGTCGACCATGATACCTTGAAACGCTTTGATTTGGCAGGCTATCGTTTGAAGCGCTCGGTCTATCTAATTTTGGAAGACCGAAAAAAGCGATTATGGTTTGGCACGGATAACGGTGTGATTCGCTGGGATGGGAATGAAATCAGG
>WJJN01000693.1 GCA_014729735.1 Candidatus Zhuqueibacterota bacterium | reverse complement strand
TATAGAACCGTTTTTTAATTGACATTTTATAAATTGTTTGGTACATTTTAAAAGATATTACTGTACTTACAGGAGAAATAAAATGTTAAAATCCCCTATACGGAAGACATTTAAGGCAGAAATATTAGATTTGGCTCCGGTGAACATTGCGGTTCACGACAAGAATCAAACTATTATCTGGGCAAATAAAGAATACCGGAAAGCTGTTGGACATTCTCTGAAGGAAATCGCAGGCAGAAAATGCTATTCCATCTGGAATCTTTCCGAACCCTGCAATGGTTGTCCCGTTTTAAAAGCTATCGAGACCGGAGAACCGCAGGAAGCCGAGCTAACTCCGCAAAATCAGGAACATTGGACAACCGCACAGGGTTCATGGCTCTCCAAAGCAGTTCCGATCAGAGATGATGAAGGTAACATTATCGGTGCCATTGAAACGGCTTATGATATTACTGAACGCAAACAAATAGAAGAAGAAAAAGAGAAAAATCAAAGGATTCTATCTGACGCTGAAAAACTTGCCGATCTCGGAAGTTGGGTATGGGATATCGAAAACGATCTGATCACGCCATCTGATAATTGGCTACGTATTCATGGCTGTTCGAAACGACAGCTCACCACCCGGGAAATCATGCCAATTGCTCATCCTGATGACAGACCAAAGATAAAAAAAGCCCTTGATATGGCTGTCAGGTACGGAGAACCCTATCAAGTTGAGCACCGTATCATTCGTCAGGATACGGGAGAAGTAAGATATGTAAAAGCATATGGAGATGTCCGGCGAGACGAGAGCGGCAAGGTCATAAAACTAATTGGTGCTGGACAAGATCTCACCAAAAATAAACATGCGGAAATAGCACTCAGAGAAAGCGAGGAGCGTTACCGGGCACTTTTTCAGCAGATGCCAAGCGGAGTTGCGGTATATGAAGCTGAAAATGATGGTGAAGATTTTATTATTAAAGACTTCAATGCAGCCGCTGAAAATATTGAGAACGTTAAACGGGCTGATCTCATCGGCAAACGCGTCACAGAAGCGTTTCCCGGTGTCGAGCCATTCGGAATGTTAGATGTGTTTCGACGTGTATGGAAAACAGGGGATTTCGAATACTTTCCGGAGGGAATATACAAAGACGAACGAGATCCGGGCTCGTGGCGTGAAAGCTGGATCTATAAATTGCCCTCCGGAGATATCGTAGCTGTTTATAATGACATCACCCAGCGCAAACAGGCGGAAGAAAGACTTAAATTTCTGGCAAATTTACTTGATGCCGTGGAACAAGCAGTGATCGTTACAGACCAGGATGGACATATCATCTACTGGAATCCTTTTGCAGAAAAATTCTATGGCTGGAAAGAATCAGAAGTTTTTGGGCGCAATATAATGGAAGTTACCGTACCGCAGATTACAAAAGAGCAAGGCGCCGAAATAATGAGTTGCCTGAACGCCGGGAAAAGCTGGTCCGGTGAATTTTCGGTACAACGACGAGATGGAACGATCTTTCCCGCGATCGTGACGGATACTCCCCTGTTTGATAGTAATGGAAACCTGAGCGAAATAATTGGTATTACAACAGACATCACGGAACTGAAAAACACGGAATCCGAATTGCAGGCGGAGAGAGAAAGACTCAAAGTCACACTCCAGTCCATAGGTGATGGAGTGATAACAACTGATGTTGAAGGCAACGTAGTTCTCCTCAATAGAGTAGCGGAAGCACTGACTGGCTGGAGCCAGAAAGAGGCTAAAGGGAAAAAACTCAATGAAATATTTCATGTCATTGATGTGCAAACCGAAAAACCACATAACGGCTCTGAAAATGATGCCCTGCAAAATAGCAGCGTTGCCGATGTAAACATTAACAATGTCCTGATCTCCCGTGATGGAACGGAGCGAATCATTGCCGATAGCAAAGCCCCGATTGTTGACGCTGACGGCAATACAGTGGGGATCGTTTTGGTATTTCGAGATATTACCGATAAAATCAAATTGGAGACCGAGTTGCGTCACGCCCACAAAATGGAGGCAATTGGAAATCTCGCCGGAGGCATTGCGCATGAATTTAATAATGTGCTCGGAATCATTATCGGCAATACCGAACTGGGACTTCTCGATGTCGAGAAATGGCATCCGGTGGCTGAAAACCTGAACGAGATTAAATTAGCCAGTCTGCGAGCCAAAGATGTCGTCAAACAAATGCTCAGTTTCAGCCGCAAAATGGATATTAAACGTGAACCCGTCGATATCCGAATTATCATAAAAGAGAGCATCAAACTGTTGAGGGCATCTATTCCCACAACAATTCAGTTAAGGCAAAAATTTTCGGAAAAAGTCGATACACTCGTTGCCGATCCGACGCAAATCCATCAACTGGTGATCAACTTATGCAACAACGCAGCACAGGCGATGAGCGATAACGGCGGCACGCTTACGATCGAGTTGAGCAACATTACTCTGACCAATAAGACCGCGCCGGCTCACTCCAATTTAAGACCCGGGAACTATGTTCAGTTGAGCGTTCGCGATACCGGACATGGTATACCGCCAGATGCACTCGATAAAATTTTCGATCCCTATTTTACAACCAAAGATGCCGGCAAAGGCACCGGAATGGGACTGGCTGTGGTTCATGGTATCGTTAAAGCGCACGAGGGTGTTATCGATGTGGAAAGCAGCGTTGGTAGTGGCACTGCATTTCACATTTATTTCCCGGCTAGCAGAAAAAAACCACAACGACATAAGACAATGGAAATTTCTCTACCCACAGGCTCCGAAAACATACTGTTTGTCGACGACGAAAAATCCATTGTAAAACTATGCAATAAAATTCTCAGCCAATTAGGTTATTCGGTAACGTATGACACCGATCCGATTCACATCCGGGAACTTTTCCGCTCCGATCCGCAAAAATACGACCTGGTTATTACAGACATGACCATGCCAAACCTGTCAGGCGATCGCCTGGCGATTGATCTGTTGCAAATACGTCCTGACATTCCCATAATCATCTGCACAGGATTCAGCGAAAAAATTTCACCGGAAAAAGCAGAACAAATGGGAATAAAAGGCTTTTTAATGAAACCTGTCGAACAGGTCCCGCTTGCGAAACTGGTCCGTAAGGTACTGGACGAGGCAAAAAATCAGCAATAAGCCAACCATATTCAAAATCATCTTATCTTTTTGTTGACATTATAGGGATTGTTTTTTACATTTGATTTATCAGCGGCGCCCCACTCTTTTTTGTTCAAATCATACACCTGGGGAGAATACTCAAGGGACGATCCAATTACAGCGGTGCAAATTTTCACTTATTAAATCAATAGATGGAAAGAAATCTCATGAAAACACGCTTCATTTCTACCATGATTGCAATTCTAACACTCATACTAACCCTTCAATTAAAAGCTCAATTTGGCAACAACAAAGCATTTGCGACAATCGATTTTAGTAATACGCTTCAGGAATGGGATGGTTTTGGTTTCAATTATGTTGAAACGTGCAAGACACTCGATTATGCAAATAATCCGCAGGATTTGGGTGGATTCACAATTCTGGATCAGGAACAAAAACAACAGGTGATCAATCTCATTTTCGGCGAGAACGGATTGCGTCCGTCCATCATTAAAATGTTTCTAGATCCCTGGCATCTCGATAAAAAGGGAGGCACTTATGATCATGAGTGGACGACAAAAAATATGCGCTATTTTGTCCGGGGAGGTCTAAAAAAGGCTCGCTCCATCGGCGACTCGCTTCAAATAATTACCACATTATACGGACCACCGCCGTTCATGACAGTGCATAATAGTCCGACTTTCTCGATCCTTGATCCGGAGTACAAATACGATATGGCGCTGTATATGATCGACTGGCTGAAATATTTGAAGAGAAATGGCTATCCGGTCACCTACCTTTCGATCCATAACGAAGGAACAGATTGGCTGCGGTTTCCGCAATACGAGAACCAGCCAAACGCGATCCAGTTCAATCGTGATTATAATCAGCTCTGGCGTCCTAAAGAGATTGCAGATTACATGGCATATTTGAAGCCGATCATGATTGAGGAAGGTGTGGGCGACATCGGTCTGACCCCGGGCGAGCCGATCAACCTGTTCCGATTCGATCATTTTGGTATTGCCGATGAAATCGCACAGAACCCAAAAGCGCTGCAAAGCATTGATTTGATCACATCGCACGGTTTTGGAATCGGCAATCCGCTTGGCAGAGGTTATGCAAACACGAATAATTACGGAGCAGCGTTGCTCCAAAAGCATCGACCCGAATTAAAAACATGGGTGACCTCGGATTCCTGGAGAAATATGGGCGCTGTTTTTGGGGCAGTATTGTGCGAACAGATCTATGGGAACAATCTCAATGCCTTCATTCCGTGGGCAGGAATTCAATGGTCTTCTGAATGGGGAAAAACCAACAAACATAAAGCATGCGCAATTAGCGTGCTCGAAGACAGTACGTTTCAGGTTAACAGGGGATATTACGTGTACAAACAATTCACCCTTGCAGGCAGACCCGGAATGCGTCTGGTCAGAACAGTGATAAATCGCCCCGATGTTTTCATTGCAGCTTTTTCACAGGAAGCCACAGAAAATCCTGATGCGTTTGTTATTGTTAATTTAGGCGAAAGCAACCGTTACGTGACCGATCTTGTCGAAATCAGTCTGAATGTAAACGGGAATTCTTACTACTACACCTTTCCTTATAAAGATCTCGTTTTGGCATACAAACAGCAAAAGCCGGATCAAATGAAGAATGTTGAATTTGCGGCGGAACCTACAGAAAATGGCTACATCATGGAGCTTGCATTCCCCTGGAAAACGCTGGGAGGGAAATCCGAAGTCGCGCCGAAATTCGATTTTAATGTAAATATTCGTGATGGTCGCGATATGCCACATGGTCACATTGGCTGGCTGGGAGATAATAATGAATTTACCGGAAAAATCCTGACTGGTAATGAAAACACAGAATTGGGAGAAGCAACAATCGTTATTCAACGAAACGATAGTCCTCAGATCGATGGTATCGAAGACAACAGTTGGCAGCGCGTTCAAAGCTATGTGATCAGCAATAACCGGATGCCGGGCACGCTTCCGATGATTTCGGGAAAATGGAAAATGACGTTTGATAATGAAAATCTGTATGTCCTCGTCAAAGTGAACGATCCGACAAATGAGCAGGGACGACTGTTGCAAATTCGTGTGACCGGAACACCTTACAAAACATTTCGGGCATTTCGCACAGATGAATTAGGAGAAAAGTGCCGAGAGCTGGAATATTTCTCTGTTAAGAATGGTGTTATCGAATATCTTTCGCCAAATCATTCGATAACAACTTTTATTGGTATTAGATAATATATTGAAGTTGAAAATATTTCATTGAAACAGAGACACAAGATTCGTGAGATTGCTTTCGAAGTGGGATTTGAAATGGATCGACTGATTTCAACGTTTGTAGTAACCACCGAGCAATTAGAACACAGGGCAGTTGGCGCCAACCCAATTATCTTCAAAATAAATGAAGAAGGAGTTACGGTATGATCGAGAGTTGTGATTATCGGATCCCAGCTACATATTAAATTTTCGCTCAAGTTGCAGTATCCGGAAAATAGCTACTAAAAAATTGATTGCGCATGATTTTTGGTTACGACATGAATTACAAATCATTTCTGATATGCCGTCCTCATCCCGGCTGATCCCGAGATCCGCCCGCAGCGCCTTGGATAAATTGACACTGACAGTCAAATACTATCCGCATGTAAAAAAAGAGGAAGAAAAGTAGTTGTTCACTTTTTGCTTGCAAATTTATTTTTTTTTACTTAAGTTATTTACAATTCTATAAAAAAAAAGTATAAAATTTTCATATTGAGTTTAGAACGAGGCACTAAAATGACAAAACTAATAGTCGAAACAAATAATGACTGGACTCGAAAGAAGATCGAAAGTACTTTAAAAATCGAAACTGATCTCCTGAGAAAAGCTGTAAAAAAATGCAAAGAGAAACTAAATCAGTTTGAGAAAAAATATGGCGATCTTAATAGAGATGAATTTTATGGCGACATTGATGATATGGAGCTCATTGAATGGGAAGGTAAAATGGATACTCTGTCAAAGTTGCAGGAAAAGCTAAAATCGTTAGAGGAAATTACATTTGAATATAAATGATTACATTTCTTCCCTCGAAAATAAAATTCATTCTTTCCAACTAATAGCGAGCTACAATTTAAACATAGATCGAAAATCTGATGAAATAGCATTTGTTTCAGGCAAAATTGAGTTTCGAGACGGTTCGATTCTTGATTTAAAAGAGTTCATTGAATGCACAGAATTTAGTGTCAGAAAATATAATTATCGAATATTTTCTAAAGTAATATTCCGCTATGATAACGCCCCCGATCCCCATGCGAAAAAGCTAGATACATATCCGCATCACAAGCATCAACAAGGGAAAATTTTAGAGTCAAAAGAAGTAAATCTGTTTGAAGTGCTCGAAGAAAATGAAAATTGATCTTCTGAAAAAATGGCTCAAATAAAATCACAGGAAAAATTGAATCACTTGAGGAATACCATTCACATGAAAATTTATCACATTACTTTAATCATACTCCTTTCTCTGTTTACACTTTCGTCCGCCGACCAAAGATTCGAAAAAGTCGACAGCCTGTTCCAGGATTTGAATTCCACGCACACGCCCGGCGCGGCGATTGCAATCATTCAGGATGACGAGATCATCTATCAAAAGGCGTACGGGATGGCGAGTCTCGAGCTGGGTGTGCCGAATACGATACATACCGTGTTCAGGCTGGGTTCGGTTTCCAAGCAATTTACTGCCGTGTGCATTGCAATGCTTGCACTTGAAAATAAACTTTCGCTGGATGATTCGCTCACGAAATATTTTCCCGAATTGCCGGCAGATGTTTACGGCGCTGTGAAAGTCCGGCACCTGGTGCACCACACCAGTGGCATCCGCGATGCAGAGGCAATGTACCCGCTGATGGGTATCGCCTATTCGCAATGGTACACCCACGAGATGATGCTGGACATGTTAGCCCGGCAACACGCGCTGGATTTTGAGCCGGGCACAGAAATGGAATATTCAAACTCCGCATATACTTTGATGGCGCTGATTGTGGAAAAAGTCAGCGGGATGAAATTTCACGAATTTGCAAAGGAGCGGATATTTGAGCCGCTCGATATGAATAGCACCATGATCCAGACGAGCCATTCAACATTCATTCCGAACCGGGCGGCGGGTTATGAAAGAGAAAATGGCAAATACGTGAACTGGATGACCAATAATCAATTGGTGGGGCACGATGCCGTATATTCAACAATCGGAGATATGTTCAAATGGGAGCAGGCATTTTTCAATGGTATGCTGGCTCCTCGACAGGCTCAGCGGGCAGGTTCTTCCGAACTCGTTGAAATGATCACGACGCCGGGCAAATTCAATGATGGGACAACTCATTCGTATGCATTCGGATTGGCGGTTCACAAATTCCGGGGATTGAAAATCATTTCACACAGCGGCTGGTACGTGGGTTACACCGCATTCTTTGTCATTTTCCCGGAGCAGCGCTTTTCGATCATTTGCCTGAGCAATCTCGGCGATTTCAGCCCAAAACGCACCAGCTTCCAAATCGCCAATATTTTTCTGGCAGATCACATTGCAGATGTACAAAATTCATCCGAATATAAAAAAATGATCGCTGCCAGCATTTTTACAAATAAGTTAAAGAGAAAACTTGCCGGAAAATATGTGGGCATTGATTTTGGTC
>WJJN01000105.1 GCA_014729735.1 Candidatus Zhuqueibacterota bacterium | reverse complement strand
GCCCGTCCATTGGTCGAATTGGGTGCATATATTACCTTTGCATGGATCGACTGATAACCGTTATCGCGCGGGTTTTGTATATAATCCGAATAGAGTTCGTGCACCGGCTCGAATTCATTCTGAACCACTGATAATGCAGCATAACAATCCCGGAAACGATCATGTCCCGGACCATCTTTGACAATGATGCGAATCGCCAAAATATCATTGATCTGATCAAAAGAGTATCCGCGGTTCACCATCTTTCGATGAATGGAATAGATGCTCTTTGAACGCCCGTGTACCTGGCACAGAATACCCGCCTTGCTTAAACTGTGTTTAATAATACCGACTATCTGTTCGATATGTTTGTCTCTTTCTTCCCTGCTTTCCGCCAGCCGAAGCCGTATATTTTCATACTTCTTCGGTTCCAGGAACTTGAACGCCAAATCCTCAAGATCCTGTTTGATTTTTGATATCCCGAGCCGATGGGCGAGAGGTACATATATCGCCATTGTTTTTTCACCGGCATCTTTTACCAACCTGGAATTTCGCTTTTCCAGCGTTGCATTGATCGCCCGCATATAAATCAGCCTATCTGCTAACTTTATAACGATGACTCGGATGTCACGGGCAATCGACAATACAAGCTTTCTCAGCTTGTCTGTTTGCTTTATGTGTTTGTTCCGAAAGTGTAATTCACTTATCTGGTAAAGCCCGATCACCAGATCGTATAAATTTTTTCCGAACTCTTCTTTAATAATCTCTTTATCAATATCCGTATCCACAGTAATTGCATGTAACAATCCTGCGACCACTGTTTCATAATCCATCTTCAAATCAATTAATATTTCCGCGACCTTCAGACAATGTTCGATATAGGGCTCACCGGAAATATACAATTGATCCTTATGAGCGTCGAAACTGAATTCAAACGCTCGTTTTATCAACCCATCATCTACAGGATTGCTGTATTCTTTAATCCTGTGAATTAATCCCGTAAATTGTTCACGATATCTTTCCATGCGACTTAAATATCCAGAGATGCTTTATCTTGTTTGCTGTACATAAACTATATATTTTTTATCAAATAATCAAGCTAAAAATAATAAAAATAAATTAATATACCTCCGATTTCGGTTTAATGTCACTATTCAGGCGTTCAACGCTTATCACTCCTTTGATATTTCGTATTTTATTGATAACACGGGTTAACTGATTGAGATTCTTGACTTCAACAACTACTGTGTTATGAATGAATGCGCCTTCTGCATTTAAGACCATGCTGATAATATTGGTCTGATTTGATGCAATAGATTCGGAGATGTCTTTCAAAAAATTCGGTCGATTGTCGGCGAACAGCTTTAGTTTTACTAAAAACTGTCTGTCCTTGTCCACATCCCATTCCACATGCACCCTTTTTTCCGGGCGTTGCAGCAAAAAGCTGATTCGCGTGCAATCGCAGCGATGGATTTCGATGCCCCGTCCTTTGGAAATAAAACCCAATATTCGATCCCCCGGAATCGGCTGGCAGCAATTGGCAAAAGAGATCAGGAAATTATTCTCGCCCTGAATCCGAATTCCGTTTTTGGATGGTTTCACATTTTTCGATGTATCTTTTTCTTCTCTTCCGTCTGTTTTATTGGAAAATTGTGCCGGGGCAATCTTTTCCAGCACATCTTTAACATTCAAATCTGCTTTGCCAATAGCAACATGCAACTGGTTTTCGTCATCCAGTCCATAAGACTGAGCGATCTCTGCAAGATCAAAATCGTTTTCCGACAGATTGAGTTTGCCTAATTCGAGACTGAGCAAATCTTTTCCGAGTTTCAAACTCTGTTCGAACATTTCATCTTTTATCCAGCGTTTTATTTTGCTTTTGGCTTTCGAAGTTTTCACGAACCTGAGCCATTCGGGATTCGGCTGTGCTTTGTTGGATGTGAGAATCTCCACAACATCACCATTTCTTAATTTATAATTCAATGGAACAATTCTGCGGTTTGATTTCGCTCCAATGCAGTGGTAGCCGATGTCCGTATGAACGTTGAATGCAAAGTCCACAGGCGTGGATTCACGCGGCAGGCGATGGAGATCGCCGTTTGGGGTGAACACAAACACTTCGTCATGAAAAAGATCGTTCTTCAGATTTTCCATGAAATCACCGGAATCTTTTGAATCCTGTTGCCATTCCAGGATGCGTCGTAACCAGGCAAACTGTTCTTCGATCTCGGATTTATTGATTTTGCCCTTATTGGTGATCCAGTGGAAGGCGATACCATTGTCCGCAAGTAAATCCATTTTGCGGGTGCGGATCTGGATATCGGTCATTTTACCGGAGGGACCTACAACAGTCGTATGCAACGACTGGTACATATTTGATTTTGGTGTGGCAATATAATCTTTGAAATGATCATGGACCGGCGTGAATAAATTATGCACAACGCCCAACACGAAATAGCATTGCTCAGCTTTTTCCACCAGAATTTTTACCATGTATGTATCCGGTATCTCCTCGAACGGGAGATTTCGATACTGCATTTTTTCATAAATCTTGAAAAAATTCTTTTGCTCACAATATATATTGACATCATTTATATCGATTTTTCTTAGCTCTTCCTTGATCTGTTCACCAATTTTTTCAACATATTCTTTGCGATCCGGTAATTCTTCTGCAAGCTTTTTTTCGATATAACTATATTTTTTTTGATTCAGGGTTTGAAATACACGATCTTCCAATTCGGTTTCAATTTTCGTAATTCCAAGACGATGTGCCAGCGGTGCATAAACATCCATCGTTTCCATGGCAATGCGCTTACGTTTGCGAGGGGGTAGGTAATCAAGTGTGCGCATGTTGTGCAGCCTGTCGGCAAATTTGATAAGTATCACACGAATATCTTTGACCATGGAAATAATCATCTTTCGGAAATTTTCTGCCTGCTTGGTCTCAAAACTATCAAAATTGATGCCACTGATTTTGGTGACACCATCCACCAGTAACGCAATCTCTTCTCCGAATAGTTCTTCCACTTCTCTAATCGTCACACCGGTATCCTCTGCCACGTCATGCAACAATGCACTGCAGATGGTGGAAATATCCATCTGATAATCCGCCAGTATCATGGAGACGGCTAACGGATGCTCGAAGAACGGCTTGCCAGAGCTTCTCAGTTGATTTTGATGCGCCTTATACGAAAAATGAAAAGCTTTGTGAACGAGCTCTTCATCAACGTCATTATTGTATAGATGAATCTTATCAACAAGCTCCTGAAGTTTTTTTGTATATTTATTGTTCATACCAGTGTGAATTATGAATAAAAATTGCTCAATTATAAAATTTCTTTTTCTTGTTTAAGCTTTGATACTTTGGTGAATAGCTCCACACATTAAAACGGTGATTTCGATTCAACGGATTCCACCTCATCGTAGTATTCATCCTCCCGACGAGGGGACATGTCTTCAAAACTGACAAATTCCCGTTTGAACACAAGTTCCACAGTCCCGATGGGACCGTTACGCTGTTTCCCAATAATGATCTCCGCGACATTTTCGCGCTCCGGTTCCACAATGCCGTACGCTGCCGGACGGTAAATAAATAACACCACATCCGCATCCTGTTCGATCGCTCCCGATTCCCTCAAATCAGACAATTGCGGTCTTTTATCACCTCCGCGGGATTCCACTGCACGAGACAACTGGCTCAATGCAACGACAGGTACATCCAGCTCTTTTGCCAGCGCTTTCAGTGACTGCGATATTTCCGAAATTTCCTGCTGCCGACTATCTGCGCTCCGGGGTCCCCGGATAAGCTGCAAATAATCGACAATTAACATCTTAATGTCCTTCTCATATTTTAAACGCCGCGCCTTGGCTTTTATTTCCAATATACTTTGCGCTGGTGTATCATCCACGTAAATCGGCGCTTCTGCCAATTGTCCCACTGCAAGGCTCAGGTTCGACCACAGGTTCGATGGTAATTTACCGGTGCGCACCAGATGAGAGTCCACTTTCGCCTCTGCACAGAGCATTCGCATCGCCAGTTGATACGATGCCATTTCGAGCGAGACAACTCCGACGCCGGATTTGTGCTTGACAGCAGCATTGCGCGCGATATTCAAACAAAATGCAGTCTTCCCCATGGACGGTCGTCCGGCAACGATAATCAAATCAGAATTCTGAAAACCGGATGTCAATTCGTCCAGCTTTGTGAATCCTGTTGCCACACCTGTAACGCCGCCCTTTGTATGATGATACAATTCGATTTTTTCAAAGGTATCCTGCAAAATAGGGTAGATCGATGCAAACCCTCTCCTTAAGCGCCGTTCCGAAAGCGTGAAAATTTCTTTTTCCGCGGTATCCACCAGATCGTGCACTTCCTGTGTCGAATCATAACAACGCGTTGCGATGCTCGTTGTAACGTTTAACAATTTCCGCAGCAGCGACTTTTCCAGAACGATTTTCGCGTGATATTCGACATTCGCCGCCGAAGGGACTTTCTCAGCCAGTTGAATCAAATAATAATTGCCGCCAACGGCTTCCAGTTCTCCCATTTTTTGCAATTTGTCAGCCAGCGTGATCACATCCACCGGCTCGCGCTCCTCGTATAATCCCAATGCCGCCTTAAATATTTTCTGATGCGCTGTTCTGTAAAACGCTGATTCATCCAAAATTTCCACTGCTTTGCCAACAGCTTCATTTTCGATAAACATTGCCCCTAAAACTGCCATTTCCGCATCGATGTCCTGCGGTGGCACTCGGTCGGTTTTCTGGTCGTTTTTTGACATGTGATACTTTTATTTTTTTTCATTCAAATATAACTTTTGCAATTTCTGAACATCTTCCCACGTCGCCCGCTTCCACTGCTGATTTCGCAATAATGCCGCCGGATGATAGGTGACGATTAATTTCGCCCCCTGAAAATCATAAACATCTCCCCGTAATTGCTGCATCGACTTCTCCGTTTCCAGCAGTACCTGTCCCGCCACGCGTCCCAGCGCCAGTATGAATTTGGGCTGAATGATCTCAATCTGCTTATACAAATGCTTCTTGCACGTTTTCCGTTCTTCGGGTAATGGATCGCGGTTCCCGGGTGGACGACATTTTAATATGTTCGCTATGAACACCTCTTCCCGCTTCAACTGGATCGCAGCGAGTATTTTCGTCAATAGCTGCCCGGCTGCTCCCACAAACGGTTTTCCCTGCAAATCCTCTTCCGCACCCGGTGCCTCACCGATGAGCATGATATCCGCATCCGGATTTCCTGCTCCAAACACCACATTGCGCCGCGAATTGCACAGTCCGCACTGCTGACAATTTTTCACTTCCAAATAGAGCGCGTTCAGGCGCTGCGGCTTGGTCTGCGGTTCGTGAATGACCTTTTCAGAAGATTTTTCGGCAACGAATACATCATCACCATACAAATCTTTTTGATATTCGAGA
This sequence comes from Candidatus Zhuqueibacterota bacterium, assembly GCA_014729735.1. Classification (GTDB taxonomy): domain Bacteria; phylum Zhuqueibacterota; class Zhuqueibacteria; order Thermofontimicrobiales; family Thiofontviventaceae; genus Mariaggregatimicrobium. The sequence goes on along the minus strand of WJJN01000105.1, from coordinate 4,085 downwards.
TAATTGAAAATATCAGCAATCAAATTTCCGGCTGTTCTGTTATGATCATTCATTGGACTTCATTCTTTCAATGGCTTTTTGGATAATCCGTTCGGCGACTTTATCCTTGCCTAACAACGGTAGCTTTTCAATTTTTTCCTTGCTTTCGATAATCGTCACCCGGTTGGCATTGCTTCCAAAATTCGCTCCCGGTTCCATCGGATTATTCAGTACAATGAAATCGAGTTTTTTATTCTCCAATTTCTGAAGTGCGTTGGATATTTCATTATTCGTTTCCAGCGCAAAACCGATGCGAAAAATGTCACTGTTCATTTTTCCGGTTTCAGCTAAAATATCAGGCGTTGTTTGAAGTTCCAGTTGAAATGTCGCCTTTTCTTTCTTGATTTTATGTTCGCTAATCCGTTTCGGTGCAAAATCCGAGACAGCAGCAGCCATGATCAACATATTCGAATCCGGCAATTCGCTAAAAACAGTATCCTTCATTTGCTGCGCCGTTCGAACTGTTTTCAGATTAATCTCATTAATCGTCGAAAGCGCAGTAGGACCACTTACGAGTGTCACTCGTGCGCCGTGCAACGCTGCTGCTTCTGCCAGTGCGTATCCCATCTTGCCTGACGAATGATTCGAAATCACACGCACAGGATCGATCGGTTCTTCAGTGGGACCGGCAGTGACGATCACTTTTTTGTCTTTCAATGCATCAGAACCAAACAGGACCCGACGGATGCCGAATAAAATGTCTTCCAACTCGGCTAATCTGCCCCAACCATATTCACCGCATGCAAGTTCGCCTTCAGCCGGATCAATGAAATGATATTCGTGCTGTTTAAGTTTTTCAACATTTGATTGAAAAATCGGATGGCGATACATTTCTTTATTCATTGCCGGACATAAAATAACTGGAATCGTCGCCGCGCTGATCAATGTTGTCAACAGATTATCCGCGATGCCGTTAGCGATTTTGCCGATTGTGTTGGCTGTCGCAGGGCAAATTACGATGCAATCCGCATTCCGCACCAAATCTATGTGAATCGTGCTGTTCTCGAACTGATCCCAGCTAACCGGATTCGCGGACAATGTTTCGAACGACAGAGGAGTGATGAACTGTTTTGCAGCTTCGGTCATTACGACTTTTACATGCGCTTCGAGTTTCACTAATTTGCGAACCAATTCGCATGTTTTGTATGCTGCAATCCCGCCGGTCACCCCGACCAAAATTCTCTTATTGGTGAACATGGCGAAAATTTATTGATCTTTGTTTAAATATTCAAATTTTAGTTGACCGGTCAGCATTTCTTCCAGTGCGATTTTCGTCGGTTTCGGAAGCTTCAAATATTCACGATCAGCAAGTCTGTCGTTTTCTGTCAATTCATCTTCATCATAATTATCTGATTCATCATCCAGACCATATTCCATTTCGATCAAACGCTTTTGCTCGTCATTGATTTGCTTGGCGCGTTTGGCAATAATGATAACTGCCTCATAAACACTGTCAACATGTTTTTCTAATTCGTTTAAATGGATGGGTGTGCCTGCCATTAACTGTTACCTCCACGCTTGATTGTTTTTTGTATAATATCTAAAGTTTCATTAACTGTTGTTTTTATATCTTTGTTTGTTATAACAAAATCAAAATACTTTTTACGGGCTAATTCAAGCGGAACACGCTCCAGACGTTTATCAATCTCTTGTTGTGATTCTGTTTTCCGCTTTTTAAGTCGTTCAATCAACTCATTGACCGATGGTGGCTGCAAAAAAATCGAGATCGAACGATGCGGAAATTTCTGTCGGATTTTAAGACCGCCGTTGACATCGATGTCCAGCAGCACAATTTTGCCTTGATCCAGCCATTGTTCGACCAGTTCCCTGCTGGTTCCGTAATAGTAGCCGTGAACCTGTTCCCACTCCAAAAATCCGTTTTGTTCGATTTTTTTCTTAAATTCTGCTTCTGATAGAAAATAATAATCCTTGCCATCTGTTTCTCCCGGACGGGGCTTTCGAGTGGTGCATGATACAGAATAAATAAAATTCATCTCGCTGAGTTTCAGCAATTTTCGTATAACCGTCGATTTTCCGCCGCCAGAAGGAGAGGATAGGATTACTAATAAGCTCATTCTGCCTTTGTGTTGTTGACTAATGATTTATCTTTCAACTCCCGCACCCGGTGTGCGATCGTCTCCGGTGTATTTGCCGAGAGAACAATATGGTCGCTATTTGTAATAATAACCGACTTTGTCTTTTTGCCCATCGTCGCATCAATCAATTTTCCGTTTTCACGCGCCCGGGAGATTAATGACTTCACAGGTCTCGATTCCGGAGTGATGACTGCGACAACTCGCTCGCAAAGAACGTAATTTCGATATCCGATGCTCAGCATAATCTTATTCTATGTTTTGAACCTGCTCCCTGATTTTCTCGACCTCTTCTTTAATCATCACAACAAGATGGGAAATGTCGGCGTCATACGCTTTGGAACCGATTGTATTTGCCTCCCTGGTCATTTCCTGCAGCAAAAAGTTCAGTTTTCTGCCGATGGCACCGTCCGACTCCAGAATTTCAAGAAACATTTTGTTATGACTTTTAAACCTGGTGCATTCTTCGGTAACATCGATCCGTGTGGCTAATAATGCAATTTCCATTTCGATGCGACCTTCGTTAACGTCTTCTCCCACTGCATCAATTGATGTCAGATTCTCAATCTTTTCCCGCAATCTCTCCCGTTCTTTATCGATTCGAGAGGCAGCCAGTTCTTCAATTTCAAGAATATTGTGATCCAACAATTTAACGCGCTTTTGCAAATCAAGGCTTAATTCATTGCCTTCGTCGTGGCGCATTTTTTTTACATTTTCCAGCGCCTGCTCAATCGCCTCCCGTAATTCGTTCCATAATCCTGTCAGATCTTCACTCTCTTCTTCCATTAAAAATATATCAGTAAATGGAAGCAGATGTTCAACTCGTATATTGCCGGAAAGGTTCAATTGCTTTTTTAGAAACTTCAATTGTTTTAAATAATGCTGTGCCAATTCCAAATTTGCTTTCGCCGAGCCGTTATTGTCATTTGCCGACTCTTTGACGTTAATGGAAATATTGACACGTCCACGGACTAAATGCTTCTTTACGAGATTCCGGACTTCATCTTCGAACTGAGACAGGTTTTTGGGTAATCGAACCGAGATGTCAAGAAATCTATTATTCAGGGTTCTGATTTCGACGGTAATTTCCTGACTGCTTGTCTTTACGTCGCTCCGTCCATACCCGGTCATGCTGGCAATCATATTGCTATGTTCCAAATCTATAGTAAGTAGCAAATAAAAATTAACTTAGATTATACAAAAATTTTTTGAAATTGTCAAACTTTTTTTTCTTTTTTTATAATAAACAAAGAAAAAGGTCTTATAAAAGACCTTAATTTAGAATATATATGATTAACGAAAGAAATACTGAGAAAAATTCCTGTGTTATTTTCCCCGGCTAAAATCTTTTTCCTGCAATGTCAGGATCAGTGAGATTCGATGTGTGTCACCTAATTCATCGTGGCTCAGAAACGCGTAATCGATGTTCAGTTTTGGCAATTTTACACCAGCTCCGGCAGCAAAGTGCCCGATGTCCGATCCCAGTCGTAATGCGACAATTCGCTTGAATTCATACTCCATTCCAAAATGCGTGTCAAAACTGACTCTGCCCAGATTGTATTGAGCGGAGTATCGCCTGTTCTCAAAACGGATATCCATGTCAAACGCCGGAATGAAGCGTCCGGTAATGAATGGAACATCCCAGAAATAAGCAACTCCGGATTTGAGAGTCGGTGTAATTGCCTCACGGCGTCCGGTATCCCAGGCGAGCAATGTTGTTGTTATATCCTGCAAATTGACGCCGACATTCAAATTCGGAAGTGCCCGGTAAAGAAATCCCACATCGAAGCCCAGCCCCCACGCGGAATTTTCACCGACATTTTTCGTTACGACTTTGATATTGCTGCCCCAGGAGAATCTTTCAGAAGCCATTTTGGCATAGCTCAAAAAGAATGCCCATTCGGCATCGTTGATTGTCTTGACCACGTATGGTGTATTTATTTTGTTTCCGTC
>WJJN01000692.1 GCA_014729735.1 Candidatus Zhuqueibacterota bacterium | reverse complement strand
TGCACTGGCTTTTGGAGCTCATCCGGATGATGTTGAATTATGCTGCGGCGGAACGATGGTAAAATTGGGTGCGCTCGGTTATAAAACCGGAACGATTACTCTGACGCGGGCGGAACTCGGTACAAACGGAAATCCGGAACTCCGGGCGCAGGAGTTTTCGGCTGCCGGAGAAATTATGGGATTGTCTCTCACGAAATCGCTGGATATCCCCGATGGTGATGTGCGTTTATCCCGGGAGAACAAATTAAAAGTAATTCGGGAGATCAGAAAATATCAGCCGCGAATCATTTTTGCGCCCTATTGGGTTGCCCGACATCCGGATCACGAGCACGGCTCTTATCTGGTGCGGGATGCTGCATATCTCGCAGGATTGAAAAAAATCGACACCGGGCAGGAACCGCACAGACCGAACAAAGTGATCTATTACGCCAGCCGTTATGAATTTAAGCCGACCTTTATCGTCGATATATCTCAATATCACGAGCGAAAGATCGAGGCGATCCGGGCATATAAGTCACAATTTTTCATTAAAAAAGAGGACGAAAACACAGGGGAAGTTACATATATCAGCCGCCCTGAATTTTTCGAATCGATTATTAACCGTGCAAAACAATATGGTATTTACATCGGCGCCCAATATGGCGAGCCGTTTTTGATCCGTGAAACATTGAAAATCGATGATCCGGTCGCCTATTTCGGTCCTGAATTTCTGCAATCAATTCCCTGAAGTAATTATAACAAAGGAGACGAATGATGAAAATCGGTATTACCTGCTATCCCACCCACGGCGGCAGCGGTGTGATTGCTTCGGAGCTTGCGCTGGGACTTGCGGAACGGGGACATGAAGTGCATATCATCAGCTATGCAACACCTTTCCGGCTGCGGTCATTTCACCAAAATGTATTTGTCCATGAAGTGCAGGTCGCAACATATCCGTTGTTTAAATTTCCCCCGTACGCCTTGGGACTGGCGACCAAATTAGTTGAGGTGACCGAAGAATACGGACTGGATATTATTCACGCACATTATGCCGTTCCCCATGCTGCTTCTGCATATTTGGCAAAAAAAATATTGCGATCCGATAAACTGAAAATTGTCACAACGCTGCACGGCACGGATATTACACTAGTGGGCGCAGACAAATCCTTTTACCGGGTAATCAAATTCAATATTGAAGAATCTGACGGAGTGACGGCTGTTTCCAATTATTTAAAGGATCGGACAATCAGCGAGTTTGGTATCGGACGGGAAATTCGGGTAATCTTTAATTTTGTAGATACAAATCGCTGCAATCCCTGCAACGAACCATGCAGCCGAATGCATTTTGCACCAAATAATGAAAAAATCCTGATGCACGCTTCCAATTTTCGTCCGGTAAAACGGGTAAGCGATGTCGTTCGTATGTTCGGGAAAGTAAAAGAAAAAATGCCCGGTAAACTTCTTCTTGTCGGTGAAGGACCGGAGCGTCTTTTTGTGCAGCAGATCGTAAAAGAGCTGGGACTGTCAAAAGATGTTCATTTTTTAGGAGAGCAGGATTATATCGAAAAACTACTGGGCTGTGCTGATCTGTTTATATTGCCCAGCGAGCAGGAAAGCTTTGGCTTGGTTGCGCTGGAAGCGCAATCCTGTGGCGTGCCGGTTATTGCTACCAATATCGGCGGGATTCCCGAAGCCGTGGCAGATGGTAAAACAGGATATTTATTGCCGGTTGGTGATGTGACTGCTATGGCACAAAAAGCACTGGAATTATTGTCAGACGGCAAACTTTGCCATCAATTTCAAAAGCGCGCGAGGAAAAGAGCTACGCAATTATTTGACAGCAAGTTGATAATACCGGAATATGAATCATATTACATGGAAATTTTAAGCAAAAGTTAAGATGCTCTGATTTGGAGATCAATGAAATAAAAAAGATAGGAGAAATATATCATGAAAAGTTATCGCAAAGAACTCTGGTTTAATACCCAAACGCGGGTTGCATTAATCAATATAACACCGCAGGTGGATGATTGTCTGCGCGAGAGTGGAATTCAGGAAGGATTTGTTCTCGTGAATGCAATGCACATCACTGCCTCGGTTTTTATCAATGATGATGAATCGGGCTTGCACAGCGATTACAAAAGATGGCTGGAAGAGCTTGCACCGCATGAACCGATCAGCCATTATCAGCACAATCGCACTGGCGAAGACAACGGCGACGCACATTTGAAACGGCAAATCATGGGACGGGAAGTCGTTGTCGCAATTACAGACGGACGGCTGGATTTTGGTCCATGGGAACAAATCTTTTACGGCGAATTCGACGGTCGTCGTCGAAAGCGCGTGCTTGTTAAAATAATTGGAGATTAAATCTGAAGGATAGTGTTAGAACTAAAGATGAATCAGCTTTTTAATTTTCTTTATCTCCCACAGATTCAATGCCTTGTAAGCCAATTCCCGTGCAGAGTCCTGTGTGATTGTTCTGACGACCCGTTTAATTTGCGGAATAAATAACGAACTCATGCTGAGAACATTGTAACCGAGTCCGATCAACAGTTTTGTATAGCGAACATCCGCCGCCATTTCGCCACAAATCGAAGCTTCCTTTTTCTCCCGGTTCGCGGCAGCAGCAATCTGTTTCAACAGATGCAGCACCGCCGGATGCATCGGCTCGTAGTATTGGCTCACTGTTTCATTACTTCGATCGACTGCAAGAGTGTACTGTATCAAATCATTTGTGCCAACGCTGATGAAATCCACTTCCTTCAATATCGAGCTAATGACAATCACTGCTGACGGGATTTCGATCATTGCGCCGATCCTCAGATCCGGGTCGAACGGAATGCCCTCTTTTTGAAAATTGCGCATAATCCGGTAAAGCATCCTTTTGATCCGCCGGATTTCCTCGACACCGGAAATCATTGGCAAGAGTAATTTCACCTGTCCGTGGGCACTTGCCCGGACAATCGCCCGCAGTTGATCCCGGAGGATATCGGGGCGGGCTAGTGATATGCGAATTGCCCGCATCCCCAGATACGGATTTAATTCACGTTTTTTCAGATAGGGATAATAGGGACTGAATTTGTCTCCTCCTAAATCCAGCGTTCGGATAGTCACCGGATGGGGCGCGATTTGTTGGACGACTTCTTTATAAGTGTTGAATTGATATTCTTCCGAGGGAAATGAATTTTTATTGTTAAATGCCAATTCAGTGCGATAGAGCCCTATCCCCGCGGATTGAAATTTCTTGGCAAACATGATATCTGTTTGAGAGCGAACGTTTGCCATCAGGGTAACCGGATGCCCATCTGCGGTTTCCACGGGCAATTTATTCAGTTTTTCAATTTCGCTCTCAGAAATAACGATACGCGGAAATTCTTTTTTCTCTGCCTTTATCTCATTATTTGAGGGCTGCCGCAAAATCGTTCCGTTGAAGCCGTTAACCAGCAAGGGTAAACCGGCTTTAATGCGATTCAGAACATTACTGATGCCGGAAACAAGTGGAATACCCAGTGAGCGTGCAAGAATGGCGACATGCGACGTTTCCCCGCCCATTTCGGTTACAAAGCCTTTGATCTTCGAATGATCTGCTTCCATCAATTGCGAGGGTGTAATTTCTGCTGCGATTACAATAATATCACTTTCGTCGGCAAGCAGGCATTCCTGGTTAAAACCTGCCAGATTATCCACCAATCGACGTCCGACGTCGCGAAAATCCTGAATTCGTTCCTTGAGGTACATTTCATTAGTCGTGGCATAAACCTTGACAGATTCATCGATAACTTCCTCGATAGCAGCTTCGGCGTTAATCCGTTGCTCCACGATCGTTTTTTCGACCTGCGCCATTAGCACAGGATCCCTCAATAACATCGCATGCGCGCCGAATATGTCCGCCTCCTTTTCGCCGATTTTATCAGAAACTTTATCCCGGATATCGAATATCTGTTTTAAAGACATATCCACTGCCTTTTCCAGGCGTTTTAATTCCGAAGAAACCTGCCCCACTCGAATTTTGCGCCGCTTCACAGCCGGAGCCGTTCCCCAGATGCATGCCTTGCCATAACCGATTCCCGGTGATATGGCAATCCCTGTAATTCGAGTTTGTTTTTGAACCATTTTCTTAATTCCTGCTATTACTAATTTGCATAAACTTTTGTAGTTAATCCAATCTGATTTTTGTATTAAGGTCTAAATTCAGGTTATGATGATGAGCAAAATTCGCAGAAGTAACGATTATTAAATTGAACCGGATGAAGTCTGTTTTTGTTTCACGTGTAATCGAAAATTTATATGAAATATACACTTTTTCATTGTGCATCATGGTGTCGAGCATCACTTTTTGCCGATAGAGCCTGACGACCGGGTCGGCGTTCAATTCAAATTCCACATGATGCGCGTTCAGCCCTTTATTTACTACTGAAAGAACAAGTGTTCCGTTAACAAAATCCCTGCCACTGCCTGGCAAACTGTCATTATTCATATCAAAGCGATAATTGCGCAGTCTAATATCGGGCTGCTCGATGTGATGAAAATTTGCAAGGATCAAATTTCCTTCGTCCGGTACTATTTCCTCCACCGGATTCGGAGAGATGAATTCAAATACAGCGCTGCTGTCTCTCACCCAAACGACTTCGGAAAAAACCTCATTTCCGGAATAAATCGAAATATCTACCGGCATCATAAAATCCGTTTTGATGCGATCTAAAAATCCAGTGACTTTATAACCGCCGGCTGTTTTTTGCTGTGACCAGCCATAATTATATTGAGGAAATGACGGCTTATAGATCCATTGCTCAAAAAACCAATTTAGTGGCTGATTTGCCACTACTTCGAACGCCTGCTGCAAATCATCTGTCGTGGCAGAACCGTATTCGTGCCGCTTGCGAAATTCCTGTAAGCCCTTCCAGAAGATCGAATCGCCAACGACATTCCGCAGCATACGAAAAACCCACGCTCCTTTATGGTAAATTAAACTCGGATAGACTTTCAGTGGCGTACTTAAATCCCGGCGATAGAGAATGTCATTCTCATAATAGGCAGCATATAAATCTTCAAAATATTCATGATAATGCTGCTCGCGCCGGATTTCGCCCCAGTACAGCGCTTCGGAAAAAACCGCCAATCCTTCGCTGATCCAGGTGTGATGAAAATTCGCCGGGCTCACGCAATCGCCCCACCACTGGTGCGCGAGCTCATGCAGAATCGTTTCCTCATCGACGAGCGCGTAGGAATTAAAACAGGAAAGCGTTTGATATTCCATTGCTGCCCAGCGGGTAACATATTCTGCTATTGCATACTTTTCTTCGTAAAAAGGATACGCTCCGTAATACTTTTCCAATATGCGAATCATGTTTTTTAGCGTTTCAAAGGGAATAATCTGTTCTTCATCGCGGTTTGCAAATAAATAATATTGTAATAGCAGCGAATCACCGCTTGCATTTACATAATAATCCGAAAGAATATTGTACTCCGCAATCGTAATCGTCATCAAATAGGTGGCAATCGGATTCATCACTTTCCAGTGAAATGTCCTGGTATGATCATCATTCGCTTGAACTTTCACAAGTTTTCCGTTTGAAGCAGCAGTTAATGATTCATCGACCGTGATCCAAAAATCCGCAGAATCCGCTTTATCCGATGGGGTGTCTTTGCAGGGCATCCAGTAGTGCGCATAGTACGGACTGCTTTCAGTACGGAAGATCCGGTTTTCCTCCGGGCTGTAAAAGCCTAAAGGACTGGAAAAAGCCCCCGGCTTTTCCGGTGAACCGTGATAATAGACTGAAAAAATGACGTTCTCTCCCCTGTCGCACGCGTGGTCTAAACTGAGGAATAATTTGTCTTCTGCATGATTGTAATCAATAACCGTGGGTGACATAGAATCGACATGCATTGTATGATGTAAATCCAGCTCTATTAAATTCAGGCTATCGATAAGACTACGGGCTTGAAATTGCAAGTGTCCGGTGATTGCTTCAGCCTCATCGTCAAATGAGATATCCAGACCATAATATGTCACATCATAATTCGCGTGTTGTGCGGATGCGGGTCGCGCCCAAAAAAGCAGCGCAACAGATAATGTAAAAATCCTTCTGATTTCAGTTCCCTTTCATAACTCCATAAATAACGCTAATATATCAAAAACTTGAATCATTGTCAAGTAAAAAAATAATTTAGACTTAGGAGTTTTATTCTTGACAAATAGTAAAATTTTCGGTATATTCAAAATTCACATAATGTCATTCACATTTTAGCTGAAAATAAACTCAAAAGAGGATTTTATGAAAGCTGTGTTTACAGAAAAGGCAATTAAGGAAATCGCTGATATATTATGCGCATCACTTAAACATCGGCAGAATAATTATCGCCTGGTTGTAAAGGACGAAGAAGAGAACCGGAGTCTTTCGCTGGAAATTTATCCCGATATCCCCATCGGTAACAGAACCGGAAATTTGATCTCTGTGTACACGGGAACTTCACACTTGCAACTGCATTTCTGCACAGGCTATGTCGTCAGCAAAATGCTGGGTGAGGTTACATTTATCGGGCAGTGTGGCGGGACAGTCAGTGGCTTGATCGTAGAAAAGGAAGCAGGCTGTTCGCTGTATGCCAATGTAGATAATTCGCTGCTATCCGGGGATTTCACGCAGATGGGACCTGAAGTAATGATGTGCGGCATTGCGCTGTCGCTAACCGAGCACATTCTGCCCGAAGATTAAATCATCATCGAATTAACCGCGAGTCGATTGTGGAACAGTACATTGATGATTTTCTCAATTTTTTAATGATCGAACGTAATCTGGCGCAGAACAGCATTCAGGCATACGCAACCGATCTTGTGGATTATGTCGATTTTTTAAATGATGAAAATATTATAGATATGCATCATGTGGAACCGGCTCATATATCAAAATATATCGTTTCGTTAAGCAAGAAAGATTTCTCATCTTTTAGTATCGCCCGGAAATTATCCGCGATTCGCATGTTTCATCGGTTTTTGCAGGGAGAACATGAACAAGAGACAAATCCGGCAGAAAATCTCACATTTCCCAAATTATCCAAAAAGCTCCCGAATGTATTGAGTCATGCAGAAATGCAGCATTTACTTCAACAGCCTGATATAACAGACAAATTCGGATTACGCGACAGGGCGATGCTCGAATTCGCTTATGCAACCGGAGTTCGGGTGACAGAGTTGATCTCAGCAAAATTGCCCGATCTGCTATTCGATGAGCAATTAGTACAGGTAATGGGCAAGGGATCGAAAATGCGGATCATCCCGGTTGGCGAAAGCGCGATCAGATATGTACTCGATTATTGCGCTACCTCCAGAACATTACTTAGCCGGGCATCAACCGATGATACGCTGTTTTTAAATCATCATGGCAAAAGGCTTTCGCGTATGGGATTCTGGAAAATCCTGAAAAAACATGTGCAGAATTCCGGTATTAAAAAACAGGTTTCGCCCCATACGCTACGGCATACCTTTGCCACCCATTTGATCGAGGGAGGTGCCGACTTGCGAGCAGTGCAGGAAATGCTGGGACATGTCAGTATTTCATCAACCCAGATTTACACGCATCTTGACAGAGATTATCTTCGTGAAGTACATCGTACATTTCATCCGAGGGAGAAATACTATCGTTCACTATGAAATATGAGCTAATAACAGCAGACAAAATAAAGCTACAATTAAAAACCGATTACTTCGGCAAAAACATATATGCCTTCTGGAGACTACGGTCGACAAACGAATTAGCCTGTAAATTGGCGAAAAATGGTGAGCAAGAAGGCACATTGGTCATCTCGGAAGAACAACTCAAGGGACGGGGGAGAT
>WJJN01000691.1 GCA_014729735.1 Candidatus Zhuqueibacterota bacterium | reverse complement strand
TAGGCTCGTATTCAAATAGCTCCTCAACTTTTGATGTAGAAGACTTCCAGGCGCTGTTATTCGACGGTCCGAATCCGACCGGAACCATGACGGATTACTACGAAAAAATTTCATACGGGAGCTTTACTTTAGACGGCGATGTATTTGGTTGGTATCAGGCACCCGGGACTCAATCGTTTTATGCGAATCGTGAAAGCGGGCTGGCTGGCGGTGCGCCGCAATTTGTAATGGACCTTGCAATTCTGGCAGACAGTGAAGTGGATTTCGGAAAGTATGATAACGATGGACCGGATGGCATCCCAAATTCCGGTGATGATGACGGAACCGTCGATGCACTGGTGATCGTGCATACGGGCGGAGGCGCAGAAGCCGGAGACAGCGATAATATTTGGTCGCATCGCTGGTCATTGTCAGGCGGCGGAGTAGGCGTATATACGACCAATGATCCTCGGGCAAATGGCGGTCGTATTCGTATTAATGATTATATTATCCAGCCCGAATTATCAGGCGACGGAACACAGAACGACCTGATCGAAATTGGTGTTTTCTGCCACGAATTCGGTCACGCACTGGGATTGCCCGATTTATATGATACAGACGATCCCCCGGCAGAAACTTCTGAGGGTGTTGGCAACTGGTGCCTGATGGGCGGCGGAAGCTACGGCGGCGACGGGCGGCATTCCGGAAAACCGGTGCACATGAGTGCCTGGTGCAAGGAGGCTCTCGGCTGGATTATTCCGGTCGTTGTGGATGCGAATTATCAGGATTTGCAATTTCCACAGGTCGAAAGTGATGTGCCTCCGGTAGTCTATAAAATATGGCGCAATGGGAATGTCGATTCCTATCTAAGCCGTTTCGGAGCCGATCTGCCTTTGGGCAGAGAATATTTTTTAGTCGAAAATCGCCAAAAAACAGGCTTTGACGAATATATATATTCCGGCGGTTTGCTGATCTGGCATGTGGATAATTCCAGGATATCGAACCGTGATGAGCTGCATAAATTGGTCGATCTCGAAGCAGCGGACGGAATGCGTCATCTCGACGACGGTTATAATAGAGGCGATATCGGCGATCCATTTCCTGGTGGAATGAACAACACGGCATTCGATGAATTCTCTAATCCCAACAGTCTGGACTACAATGAAAACCCAACACAAGTGGCAGTCTGGAATATCAGTCAGCCGGATTCTGTTATGACTGCTAATGTGGAAGTTTTTTACGGTCGTCCTTACCTCGCGGTGGGGATCACGAATGTCGAAGATGTGGACGGAAATCTGAATGGCAGAGCGGAAGCCGGCGAAACTGCGGCACTTTCGATCCGGTTGGGCAATGAATGGGCTGAATTGAGCGATGTTACCGTGAAAATCAGCACAGCAGATTCCGGTATCAGTTTTCAGAATGACGAGCTGTTTTTAGGCGACCTCTCATCAAAATCACTTGTCGAAACCAGCGCCGCGCCGTTTATGTTCGGGATCAGTCCGCAATTTGAAACGCATCGCGTATATTTCGATCTCGAAATCAGCGGCATTGCAGCTTTTGAGCCGTTTGTCGAAAACCGCAAAATCAGCACGATGATCGGTATACCCGGCATCCTACTGGTGGATGATGATGGTGGAGACGATTTCGAGACCTTCATTCAGGCATCTCTCGATAGTCTTGATCAGCCATTCGATGACGCGAATTTAGAAGTGAGCACTGCTCTTACAAAAGGCTATTCTTATAATACAATGATTTGGATTACCGGCAAAGAATTGGAAACAGCCTTGACTCCTGCAGAACAGGATTCGTTGCGGATGTTTTTGAAAGACGGCGGTCGGTTGTTATTAACGGGGCAGAATATTGCTGAAAATTTAGCGCAACAGGGAAGCAATTTTTTAAGTGATGTATTGCATGTCGAGTGGGCTGAAAACATTGCTGATCGACTGTTAAAAGGCGTTACCGGCGATCCGGTGAGTGATACGCTGAAGCAGATCGTCATTGCCGGCGGTGATGGTGCCCGTAATCAGGTGTCACCCGATAATTTGATTCCGGATGATACGGCGAAAGTGATGCTGCGTTACAGCAAGTATCCGGAAACCGCTGCCGCAGTCAGAGTTCAGGATGTTCAAACCAATTCCAAAATCGTGTTTATGGGATTTGGCATGGAGGGCGTAAACAGCGAATTCCCCGGATTTGCTACCCGCAACCAGTTGCTGGCAAATATTTTATCATGGCTTGAAAGCGATATCACGGGAGTTCAGAAGATCGCCAGAGAGCCTGTTGTACCGGCATCTAATAGCCTGGATCAGAATTATCCGAATCCGTTCAATCCGGAGACCACCATTCGGTTTTCTATCAAAGAGCATGGATTCGTGTCCCTGAAAGTGTATAACATAAACGGACAGGAAATAACGACATTGGTTAATAAAGAGCTGCCAGCGGGGACGCACCGGGTGGTTCTCGATGCTTCTCAATTAAGCACTGGAATTTATTTTTATCAATTAAAAGTAAAAGATTTTGTCGTCAGAAAGCGAATGATTTTGTTGAAGTGACAAATGAATGGTTTTCTGTTTAAACGGACTTCATCGAACAGTTAAACTTTAATAGATTTAATAGAGAGGGCTTCATGAAAAAAAGAAATTTACTGATTATCTTTTTGTGTGGATTATTCCTATTTACTCAAATGGATACTCTTGCGAAAAGCGGTTTAAACGGCTCCCGGATACTACGAAAAAAAAATGTACGTTCTGAATTGAATTACATGCCAGGACGCGTGGTGGTCAAATTCAAACATACAAATAAAAAAGCAGAGACAACGCAGGCATTGAATAGTGTAACCCAAAGTTATCCGGTACGTGCCAGTGAGCGTCTGTTCAAGAACATCAAAAACAAACGGATCGCTGAAAGACCGGACATCGGTTTAGACCGGATTCACGTATTAACTGTGCCTGAAAATACGGACATTCGGCAAATGGTGGCTGCCCTGAATCAGAATCCGGCGGTTGAATATGCGGAGCCAGACTATATTATTCAGGCAGAAGCTATTCCAAATGATACATACTATAGCCAGCAACAGCATTTGCCCCAGATTTTGGCAGAGGAAGCATGGGAGGTTGCAACAGGGGATTCTTCTGTAATCGTGGCGATCATCGATACTGGAACGGATTGGGACCATCCGGATCTGGCTGCTAACATCTGGACAAATGAGGATGAGACAGAGAACGGCGTCGATTCGGATAATAACGGATTTGTGGATGATGTCCGCGGCTGGGATTTTGTAAACGGAGCGTCAGATGTCGCAGCAGGTGAAGATGGCAACATCCCGGATAACAATCCCATGGATTTTGATGGTCATGGAAGCCATACTTCCGGAATTGCCGCCGCAGTAACGGATAATAATCTGGGAATTGCATCTGTTAGTTGGAATGTGGAGGTTATGCCGTTGCGTATCGGTTGGCGCACATCGGACGGAAATGGAGTCGGTTTGTCCACCTTTATGTCAGAAGCCTTTATTTATGCGGCTGATAATGGTGCGCATGTAGCAAGTCTGAGCTATGGAAACTCGGAGGTTGTTGTCGATGGTGCGCGATATGCTTATGAAAATGGGGTGGTGGTAGTTACTTCTGCAGGCAATGGCAATGATGAGTTAGCTGATCCTCTAAGTCTGGAACCTTATGCAATTTCAGTGGCTGCTGTGGATGATCTGGATCGAAAAGCCTCGTATTCCACTTACGGCGACTGGGTTACTGTTTCTGCTCCCGGCGGCGATCTGACCAGGGGAAGACCGGGAATTTTAAGTACGGTGTTTAATAATAATTACGCTTCCTATCAGGGTTCATCCATGTCGGCACCACTCGTTGCCGGACTAGCGGCGCTCGTAAAGTCGCAGCACCCGGAATGGACACCTGCGGATGTCATGTTTCAAATTGTGGAAACTGCGGATAATCTCGACGGCATTAATCCCAGCTATTCCGGGAAATTGGGTTCTGGACGAATTAACGCACTGCGCGCTGTTACGGAAACAGTAATCGCTCTTCCGAAAATAAAGCTGCAGAGGCAATTTATTGATGATAGTGGCGATGGCAATGGAAATGGTCGAATGAATTATGGCGAAACCATTGATTTATCGCTGCTACTTGAAAATTTTTGGGAGGATGCTGAAAATCTGAGTGGGACGCTCACCATAACTGATCCTGATATTGCGGTGACAAAAGAAACGGCTTCGTTCGGTACGTTGCAAGGCATTCGCGATCTGAGTAATAATCGAGTGCGCAACGACGCCGATCCTTTCGTGTTACAAATCGGTGAAGGAATTTTGCCAAAACGGGTCGCGTGTCAGCTCGAATTAACAGCAAATAACGGCTATAGCGAGATATTCGAATTTTATCTTGCTATTAATCCCAGCGTACTGCTGGTGGATGACGACGATGGCAAGAATAACATCGAAGGCTATTACATGCAGGTGCTTGATAGCATTGGCGTGGCATACGATGTTTATGATCATGACCAAAACGGTACCCCTCCGTTCGACCTGCTTTACAACTATCCCACCGTTATCTGGGCGTGTGAATGGACTTTTCCCTCGTTAAACGAAGATGACCGGTTCGTACTTGGTTTGTTTCTGGATGCAGGTGGCAAATTATTCATTTCAGGTCAGGATATTGGCTGGGATTTAAGTGACATCGAAGGAACTATGTATGTTGAATCAGGCGGGAGTTCCCGAGATTTCTACCAAGAATATTTTCATGCGCAATACATTCTCGATGCCAGTCAGTATTCGAGATTGATAGGAATTGCCGGCGACCCGATTAGTGATGAGCTGTCCATTGATGTTTTTCAGCCCGGTCGTTCTGCACAAAATCAGTATCCGAGTGAAGTCGAGCCTATAAATGGCGGCATTTCTGTTTTTGAATACCCAAATGGAAACAGCGGCGCTGTGCGCTATGCAGGAATGTACCGCACGGTCTATTTTGCATTTGGTGGCTTTGAAGCAATTGTCGAAGAGGAAAACCGCCTTGCAATAATGCCCCGCGTTCTCAACTGGCTCAATGCGGTTACCATCGAACATAGTCCGCTGCCGGATACGGAGGATTCAACAGAGATTCGGATTGTCACTGCTGATGTCAATTCGGAGCTGTCCGAGCTGACGGATGTCTATCTTTTCTGGCGCATCGCAAGTGAACCGGGATACAATAGCGTAAAAATGGACAATACAGTGGATGATATTTACACAGCGACGATCCCTCCACAATTCGGTGAAATCGTCGAATATTTCATTTTCGCTCAAAACGAAAGCGGCTATTCGACTCCTATCCGCACTTACACATATTCCACGCAGTTGGATACAGTTCCACCGTTTATTGTACCGGTGAATGAAATTCCCAACTCTATCGATAATACGGGCACCTACTACCTTGAAGTGGAAGTATTCGATAATATCGGAGTCGATACATCCGCTGTCTTTTTGAATTACCGTTCTGTTTTTGGGAAAAGTGGTCAAATTAAAATGCAACCACCCAAAATAATGGCGGAAAACCGCTTCGAGGCGACCATCGATGAATCTTTTGCGTACGGCGATACCATCTATTATTCGGTTACTGCCGAAGATATGTCTCTGTCGAGCAATAGCACTACCACAGATGAAGAGTTCTTCATTATTGGGTTGGAAGATTTCGAAACTGGAATTGATAATTGGCTTACCGGTCCCGATGGTTGGGGTATTGAAACCAGCATTTCATATGAGGGTGAAAATTGCATTAATGACCATCCCGGGCTGGGCAGAATCTATCCCAATAATTCAAATGTCTCTATTATCCTCAAAGACGGAATGGATTTGACTGAACTTGAAAATGCCCTTCTCTCGTTTTGGACGGTTTATTTTCTCGAAACAGACAAGGATTTCGGCTATGTGGAGATCAACACTGATGGAAGTGATAACTGGGTGCTGTTAGGCGAGCCGGTTACCGGGCTATCAGGCGGATGGAAAAATTTGTCATATTCTCTCGAAAATTTTGTTGGGGAATCTTTTGATAATGTCCGCATCCGGTTTCGCATGACGTCTGATTCTACACAGGCGAGAGGACTGCTCGGCTGGTATATCGACGAAATTCAGCTTGCTCCGGTAAGCGAAACAGTAGTCGAAACCGCACAGCAGGAACCGACGATTCCCGATGAATTTCAATTAATGCAAAATTATCCCAATCCCTTCAATCCGACGACCAGGATTACATTCGGCATTCCGGTTGAAACTGAGGTGAGGCTTGAGATTTACAATAATTTAGGACAGCGCATCCGAACGCTGTTGCACGAAAATAAATCTCCAGGGCGTTACACCGTTTATTGGGATGGTCGCAATGAACTGGGTAAGAAGGTTTCCAGTGGTCTGTTCTTCTATACCTTAAGAGCAGGTAATGTCGTAAAAACCCGAAAGATGGTACTACTTAAGTGAGGACATATTCCTTATCCTCTGTGAAAGTGAGATTTCCGGAGTCCCAAAGATTCCGGAAATCTTATTTTATTAAAAATTTTAGTTGAAAAGCTGAATACATTTTGCTATGTTAATGATAATACAGTTTAGCTTCTGAAAAAAAAGGAGAGGATTGATGGTAAAGAAACCAGGCTGGCTATTTTTTGCACTTTTAATATATCTCTCTGTCATTGCATTCCATATTTCCTTTGCAGAAATTTCCCGCGAAACGAAACACAAAATTGATCCGTCTCTATATCTTTTATTGAATAAAATTGAGAAACGCCTGCCTGCGGCTCTCAGCACGATGGAAGTTTATATGGATAACTCAGAACCGCAGGAATCTGTTGTTGGTATTCTCGTTAAATCTTCGTATGATATTCGCGACATTGTGAACTCGCTCGGAGGGACGACTGGATCGCGGCACGGCGATATTTATACAGCAACTCTGCCGCTCGAAGCTGTTCCCGTATTAGCTGAGCAACAATCAGTTATGTATATCGAAGCATCCCGGAAAATGGAAAATAATCTCGATTTTGCACTTCCCAAATCCGGCGCTGCGATTTTGCATGATTTACCCGTACCAGCCGGATTGACAGGCAAAGGAGTAATCATTGGTTTTACGGATACCGGTATCGATTTTGAACATCAGGATTTCAGGGATGAAAACGATAATTCACGGGTTTTGTACATTTGGGATCATTCTGTGAACGGCACACGTCCGGCAGGATTTAATTATGGTGCGGAATTCGATTTCGGAGATATTAATTCGGGGAATCTCAATCATAAAGATGAAGATGGGCACGGGAGCCATGTTGCAGGAATTGCAGTGAGTGATGGCTCGGCGACCGGAAACTATAAAGGAGTTGCACCGGAAGCCAATATCATTATGATAAAGAATTCCGGTCAAGATTTATTCAACCGAGGATTAACAACTCGCGGAACACTGGATGGATACGATTATATTCGAACAAAAGCTCATGAATTGAATATGCGCCATGTCATTAATACGAGTCAGGGCACGACACTGGGTCCGCATGACGGGAAAACACTGTTCGAGCAGGCAGTGAATAATGATGTGGCTGAAGGCTCGGTAATCGTCGTTTCCGCTGGCAATTACGGGAATGCACCGATCCATGCCGAAGCTTTTGTAGATCCGGATAGCGGCGTTACGCTGCTATTCAGCATTGCCCAGGAAGGCGAGATCTCCGGTGATGATATCGAAATAGATATCTGGTTCGAGACCGATGATTACCTGGAGGCTCAGGTTGCAGGTCCTACAGTCGATTTTCAGGACAAAGTCAGTATTCTTCAAACAAAGATTTTTGACACAGTAGACGGACGCATCTCAGTTGTCAGTGAGCTTTTTTCCCCGCTGAACCAGGATAATCGTATTATGGTGATTATCGATAATCTTGGTTCGGAAGCAACCGAGATCGCACGGGGATTCTGGAAGATAAGACTCACTGCGTTCCCCGGAAATACACTGCCAGCCGGGGGCGAAGTGGATGCATGGTTCGAGAGAAACGATCCGGTATCATTTATTCGCCATGTGGATTTTGATGAGACACTTGGCATGCCTGCCTGCGCAGATTCAGCGATAACGGTTGGCTCGTATAATAATCGCACCGGCTCCATGGATGATATCTCGGGTTTCAGCTCCCGCGGTCCGCGCCGAGACGACGTGCTGAAGCCGGATATTACCGCTCTGGGCGGTGGTATTATTTCCGTGCTGTCTTCGCAATCGGATGATGACCCGAGTGGTGACGATCTGCATACACAAAAAAGCGGTACCAGCATGTCCACGCCATTTGTCGCCGGTGCTGCGGCGCTCCTGCTTCAGGCAGATTCGACCTTGAAACCGGGACAGGTCAAATCGATTCTAATGAACTCAGCGCGAGTCGGCTTGTTCACGGGTGAGGTTCCGAATAATGAGTGGGGTGCCGGAAAGCTGGATATTTTGTCTGCAGTTCGTCCGTTCATTTCGGATGCACAAGTTAGCGGCGTTGTAAAGGACAGCGTGTCAGGAGAGGGAATTGCAGCGGAGATTGTATTTGAAATCTCGGAACAGCC
>WJJN01000104.1 GCA_014729735.1 Candidatus Zhuqueibacterota bacterium | reverse complement strand
TATGAAACAAGTGTACATTATCAGGAGGCTGTTCAAGGTAATTTGAATTCTGCGTCATGCAGCGACTGCCACGGTGTTCACGATCTGGAGCCACAAATCAATCCAGATTCAAAAATCAATATTTTCAATATTCCCCAAACGTGCGCACAGTGTCATCCGGAGATCAAACAGGAATATATCGAGAGTGTTCATGGCGAAGGGTTGTTAGCAGGTAATACCGATAATCCGGTCTGTACGGATTGTCATCTGGAACATGCAATCAAGGAACATACGGATCCCTCTTCAACTGTATATTCTTCCGTTATTTCTCAAACTCTGTGTGCCGATTGTCACGAAGCCGCACGCATTGTGACAAAATACGGTTTAAGTGGCAATGTTGTAGAAAGTTATAAAGACAGCTATCATGGTCTGGCAAATCGCGGCGGGTCTACAGTGGCAGCCAATTGTGCCAGTTGTCATGGTGTGCATAATATCAAGCCGTCCAGCGATCCCACATCCACAATTCACAAAGATAATTTAGCTGAAACCTGTGGCGAGTGTCACCCAGGAGCCACAAGCCAGGTAACAAAAGGCAAGGTTCATATTTATCCTTCTCCTGAAGCTGATGCCATTCTGTACTATGTAACCTTGTTTTATTATACTCTGATTTTCGGGGTGATCGGCGGCATGGTGTTTCATAACGGGTTAGATTTTATCAAAAAATTGAAAGCTAAATTCAAAGGTGATGATGACGACCGTTATGAGAACTTCCTGGAACGCGATTTTGTGCGACTCACAACGAACGAGCGCATCCAGCATTTCCTGTTAATGATTAGTTTTATCGTGCTTGTCATTACAGGATTTGCACTCAAATACCCGGAAGCATGGTGGGCTGCTCCCTTTACTCAATGGGAAGGCGCATTCGCCTTAAGAGGATTGCTGCATCGTATTGCAGCCGCCGTTATGATTGGTCTTTCGGTCTATCACGTGTATTATCTTGCCGCAACACGACGGGGGCAGGGGCAGATCAAAGCATTGCTTCCAAAAGTTAAAGACGTGACAGATGTTATCCACATGTTCAAGTATTATTTCGGTCTCTCGAAAGACAAACCGAAATTCGAACGTTACAATTATATCGAAAAAGCGGAATACTGGGCGCTCATTTGGGGCACTGTAGTGATGTCACTCACCGGTTTCATTTTATGGTTTGAAAATATATCATTACGCTATTTCCCAAAATGGATTACAGATGTCAGCACGGTTATTCATTTTTATGAAGCCGTACTGGCTACGTTGGCGATACTGGTCTGGCACTTTTATTTTCAGTTCTTTGATCCGCATGTTTATCCAATGAACACGACGTGTGTAACCGGAAAAATTTCTGAAAAGAACATGCAGGAAGAGCATCCGATCGAATATGAAAGATTGCTGAAAGAAGGACAGGAACCTGACAAAAACGATAGTTAAGCTGATGATTAAATAAAAAATCCAAATCCAATCCGAAAATAGCCAGGGCTCATCGAGTCGCTGGCTTTTTTTTTACAAAAAATACGCTTGATTTTAAATGGAAAGATTGTATATTAAAACAAATTGTTTCATTGTTTCATTATTTGAAACGAAGAGGTTCATTTATGGGATTACGAGAAGCACCGACAGACGATATTTTAGATTCGATTGGCGAAGGATTGTTTACCGTTGATGTAAATTTCAAAATAAATTATTTCAACCGGGCAGCGGAAACGATAACAGGATATAAAAGAGAAGAAGTATTAGGGAGATTGTGCAAACATATTTTTCAATCCAATCAATGTTTTGACAAATGCCCTATAGGACGCGTGCTGGAAAGCGGCAAGAATATTTATGACATGGAATCGACTATCCGGAATAAAAACGGCACAGTAACTCCAATTAAACTGAATTCGTCGATACTAAAGAATGAAGATGATGAGCCGGTAGGTGGGGTCGTTTCATTCCGGGATATCTCCGATCTGGAAATTCTTCGGAATAAATTTACAGATGACAACCAATTTTATGGCGTCATCGGACACAGCAAGGCAATGCACGAAATTTTCGAACTGATTGAAGAGATTGCGGATTCGGATGCCACCGTATTAATACAGGGAGATTCCGGCACCGGAAAAGAAATGGTTGCTAATGCGATACAGATGCGAAGCCAGCGCAAGAAGATGCCTTATATAAAAGTGAACTGTTCTGTTTTTACTCCGCAATTGCTTGCCAGCGAATTGTTCGGACATGTGAAAGGCGCTTTCACCGGTGCCATAAAAGATCGCGCCGGTCGGTTTGAAGTCGCCGACAAAGGAACTCTTTTCCTGGATGAAGTTGCTGAAATGCCCACACAAATGCAATTACAATTGCTCCGTGTATTACAGGAAGGTACATTCGAAAGGGTTGGTGAATCGAAAACACGCAAAGTTGACGTCCGGGTTATCGCTGCTACCAATAAGAATTTAAAAGAAGAAATTGAACATAAGAGATTCCGGGAAGATCTTTATTATCGATTGAATGTGATCCCAATCGAGATCCCTCCATTAAAAGACCGTCCGGAGGATATCCCTCATTTGATTCAGTACTTTATTAAAAAATTTGCACTGCTTTATAAAAAAAATATCCAGGATATCGATGATCAGGCATTGGATTTATTGCTCAATTATTCCTGGCCCGGGAATATCAGGGAACTTGAAAACATTATCGAATACGGCTTTGCACGTACCCGTGATAATAATAATGTTATCCAACTCGATAAATTGCCGCCATCAATACGTAAAAGTAGTGTTAATTATCGCGTCTCTGACAGGATGCTTGAAAAGTCCGATCTCACGGGCAGTGTTTCCGAACAAAAAGTTGCCATTCGACAAATGTTAGAAAAGCATCGATGGAATAAAACCCGGGTTGCAAAGGAACTGGGCATTGGCAGAAGTACTTTATGGCGAAAAATAAAACAGCTCGATATTGAAGAATAATATGTTTCAAATGAAACACTTCGTTTTAAACTGTTTAAGTCCCTATAAAAAAATGGATTATATTGATTTAAGATATTTTATGAAACAAAGTGTTTTAATGGCAATTAGATGTAACTCACTGTTATTATTGCGCGTAAACTATGGCAAAAGAATTGTAGTCTTTAAATTTCATTTTTGAGGTCATTATGTCTGAGATGTTAGGAAATCAATACTTTCTTGCCCGAAAATTTGTTCAAGCTGCGAGAGAACTGGAAAAAGCCCTGTTAAAAAGACCTGCAAGCAAGAAAATCCGCCGGAAACTCATCATCTGTCACCTGCAAAGTGGTGAAATGAATCGGGCAATTGAGCTGTTCGTTCCTCTCATTGAAGAAAATATTGATACTATTGCTAAATCAGATCCAATGTTCGATGACTGTCCCTGTCCAGAGATAATTTATGATTTGGAAAAACAGGCAAGAATTTATCAGGATTTGTTTAGTTACAATTTGAAATTGGGAATACTCTGGTTGTATTGTGACGTCGATAAATCGATTCACTATTTCAGGATGAGTGAAAAAAGTAATCCGGAAAATACGCTCATCAAAAAGATAATATCACTTCTGCAGGAATATCAATTGAAACATGAGCAGGTTAGTCGTTAAAATTAGTTATTCGTATTTCATAATGTGAGGAGCTAATGAAACAAAAAAATGCGGTTGTTAGCTTGTTGTTTTTATTTTCAATGTCCCTGTTGTTCTACACGGGATGTACTGATAAGTACGAGCCGACTTCTCCGATCTCCGGTTCCGGCTCGAGCTGTGTTCATTGCCATTTGAATGCGGAGCTACTGAAAGAAGTTGCGACGCCCATTCCGCCTCCAACCGGCGAAGCGGGGGAAGGCTGAGGTGGCGAAGTGTCTCAGTTAGAGGCATGGGAAATGGTTTATGTTACTGAAGATTTTCTGGAAACACCTCACGGAAAATCGAGTTGTGTATCCTGCCATAATGGGAATCCGGCTGCATCCGATAAACAGGGCGCCCATGAAGGGCTCACTGCATTGCCAGGCGACAGTGCCGATGTCTATTGCGGTCGATGTCACGCCGAAATTGTTTCTACGTTTGAAACTTCTCTTCATTTTAATCAAAAAGGATATTTCGTGAGAATCGCTAACCGGACTGGTTTCGATATCCAGGGAAATCCGGAACTAATGGAGCATTATAATGAAGAATGTGGAAAATGTCATGCAAGCTGCGGACAGTGCCATGTTTCCCGACCTGTTTCTGTGCAGGGAGGTTTTGTAAACGGACACAAATTCGACAAGCCGGACAGGGATGATAATTGCGTCGCCTGTCATGGAAGCAGAGTTGGCGCAGAATACCTGGGGCAGAATGAGGGATTTCAGCCGGATCTTCATCGCTTTAAACCTGGTGGCGGTAACTGTAGTTTTTGTCATTCAGGTTCGGAGATGCACGGATCAGGAACGATATACACCTATCGCTATTTAAAATTGGAAATGCCACGCTGCGAGGATTGCCATCAGGACGATGAAGCCGCAAATATTTACCATCAAAGACACTGGTCTCATGAAAGTCTGCCGAAACTTGCATGTCAGGTGTGTCATTCGCAGCCGTATAAAAACTGCAATGGGTGTCATACCGGAGGTGCCGGAATTACCGGTTCTTCTTATATGAAATTTAAAATCGCAAAGAATAAATTTAATCTGGAAGCAGCGAACAGGGACTATGATTATGTGACCGTAAGGCATATTCCAATTGCTCCGGATACATATGCAAGTTGGGGCATTTCCGACCTTGCAAACTTTAGCAGTGAGCCAACCTGGAAATATGCGACTCCGCATAATATCCAAAAATGGACTGCCCTGACGACTGTAGCAGAAGGACAAGGTTGTGGTGAAAATTGCCACAATTCAGCAGAGTATTACTTATTGACTTCTGATTTATTGAATTACGAAGTCGAGGCAAATCAGGAAATCGTAATGGATGATAAACTATAACAACTCTTTAAGGAGGAAGTATGGAGAAAAGATTAATCGTATTGATGTTGGTGCTGGCAGTTGCATTAGTCGGAATAACCGGATGTGACAAAAGCTCATCAGAACCGGAAGCAGTGAATGAATTCGATCTGGTTTCCGCAGTAGGTGATCAGTATTATACCAATTACACGACAGCATCCGGCGAAGGAGTAAATGTGAGAATTACGGCTGTTTTCGACATTTTAACAGACGGTGATACGTCGAATGATCCATTTATCATCGATTGTCGGCAGCCAGCCGATTATAATGATAAACACATTATAGGAGCTGTGAATATAACTCCTGGTAATTTAGTCTCAAAAATTGAGGATGGCACAATTCCAAAAGACAGGAAGATTTTGAATGTATGTTATACCGGACAATCTGCAAGCGCAGCAACTGCGCTGTTGAATATGTTGGGATATGAAGCTCAGAATTTGCTGTTTGGAATGTGCGGTGTTGATACCAGCATTTCAGGATCTGACAAATGGGTAAAACAAATCGCAACCGACGAACGCGCCGGTCAGATGGTTTCTGACGAATCCGTGGCAACGGAAACGTATGACTTTCCGACGCTAAATACCGGAGAAGCCACTGCTGAAGAAATTATGAAGGCAAGATTCAGCAGCTACATCGGCAGCGGCTGGGGTGCGATTTCGGCAAATGACGTATGGGATAATCCTGATGATTACTTTATCATCAATTATTGGCCCGCTGACAAATACATTAATCCAGGTCACATCCCGGGAGCGTATCAGTTCACCCCGAAGTCATCTTTGAAGACAACCGAAAAACTGAATCTGTTGCCAACGGACAAAAAGGTTGTCGTTTACTGTTATACCGGTCAAACATCGGCTCAGGTTGTCACTTATCTGAAAATTTTGGGTTACGATGCATACTCCTTGTTGTATGGAGTAAATGGATTTGATACAAACGCTACAAGCAAATACTCTGTGCCTACTGGAGATTATAGCGCGATCCTCGAATAGTCTTGCACTGTAAATAAATGGAAAGAGCGGCTGGCAGAATGTCAGCCGCTCTGCAATTTAAAATTAACGAGAGACTGATATACCATGAATAAGATTAAATTTTATCTCGTTCTTTTAGCGTTAATTTTATTTATTGTTGACGGGTACGGATTAGGTTTGAATTTTCATGGCAGCGCAAGAAACTCTGTCTACTATTTTGAAGATATTGAAAGCCATACACGGTTATATCAATTCCTTAGATTTTCGATGGATTCTCCGGATCTGGCAAACATTTCCCTGAATGCGTCCATGAGGGCGCTGACCGATTTGGATGTGGACCTCGAAGACGATGCCCGATTCAAAGCGTATAATCTGAACATCAAAGCAAGAAAGCTTTTT
>WJJN01000690.1 GCA_014729735.1 Candidatus Zhuqueibacterota bacterium | reverse complement strand
TGCCCTTTCAAATTTATGCAAATTCTTTGCAGGAATCGCTGGCAGAAGACATCGGGGATGGTCGACTGAATCAGTTTTCATTGATCGAGGCGGCGTTCATCATTTCTGGTGCGACGACGGAAGATGAGCTGGAAGAAAATATTCGGTGGTATCAATCAGTGCTCGAAGACATTCGCTCGAAGCGGCTGATCGATACATTCGAAAAAGTGGCGTCTGCAGAGAAGCTGTTTCTTTATTTTCATACCACCTGGCTCAATGAATATCAGGAAGAAGCTACCACGCTGCTCGATATCCGCAATAGCAGGGATTTCAACTGTGTTTCGGCGACAATTCTCTATAACCTGACCTGCGATGAATTCGGTTTGAATACCATGGCTTTTGAAACGCCGACGCATGTCTATACTATTTTCACAAACTTTACTGAAAATATCATGGTGGAAAACACCACTTCCATTGGCTTTAACATTCTTCAAAATCTGGATAAATACTCGCGCTATCTGGCGCGCTATTATCCCGAAAAGCAGATTTATCATATCGGGCTGGATCGGTTGTACGCTTATGAAAACTCCAGAGGCAGGCAGATTACGAATCTGGAGCTGCTGGGGCTAATCTGCTACAATCAGGCATATTTTGCTTCGAAAGACAATCGCTACGCCGAAGCCTATGAATATGTCCTGCTGGCGCAGAATTTCAATCAGGATTCCCGATCCAACCAGCGTTTCGAGATCAATTTATATTATAAATGGGGCAACCAGTTGCATCGGGAACGGAGGCACAGCCAGGCGTTCACAGTATTCGCGGATGCTGTGTATCGCTATCCGGATAACAAGGATTTTGCTAACAATTGCCTGATCAGCTTCTTCAGCGCGCTGCGGCAATTCTGGCAGGACAAGGACTGGGACGAGACAAAAAGGCTGGTCACTGAAATCGCCGAGCTGAATATTATAAATGACCGAGCACTCAATGATCTTGAAAAATTTATGGTGAACTGGACACACCATTTTTATCTGACTCGACAGAAAGAGCAGGGGCAGGAGGCAATCGAGCTTCAAAAGAAATTGGGGATGAGATCAGAAAAATGGCAGGAGCTTGAAAAAGTAATATCTTCATTAAGATAGAACATTAACCGATTTTCACGGGAGATTTATCATGGGGAAAACCATTATTGAAAAAATCATCGAATCGCATTCGGACAAATCCGTAAAACCGGATGATATCGTGGACGTGACTATTGATGGGCGTGCGGCTCGGGATTTCGGCGGTGCGAATGTCGTTAAAAATATTCGGGAGCATGATTTGCAGATCGCCGATCCGGCGAAAACATATTTTACTTTCGATTGCAATCCCGGCGGCTCGGATCAGAAATATTCCATGAACCAGCATATCTGCCGATTGTTTGCCCGTACCAACAATATTCATGTTTACGACATCAACGAAGGCATCGGTACGCATGTTGCCATCGAGCAGGGTTTGATTACGCCGGGCGACACATTCATTTCCACGGATTCACACGCTAATATTATGGGAGCCATCGGTGCATTCGGGCAGGGAATGGGTGATGTGGATACCGCTGCTGCCTGGGCATCCGGGAAAATATGGTTCAAGGTTCCTCCGACTGCCAAAGTTATTCTAAAAGGTACTCCGGGACAGTATGCACGGGCAAAAGATATGACGCTGGCGATTTTACGGGAAACCGGCGCCAATGGCTTGCTCGGATACGCGGCGGAAGTCTACGGCGATATCGTCGATGACCTTGGGCTCGCCGGACGCATTACGATTTCTTCCATGAATACGGAAATGGGGGGGATAATTCTCCTTTTTCCACCGAATAAAGAGGTGATCGATTTTTGCAGTATTGCCTCCGGGAAATCGATTTCTCCGGTATACGCAGATGATGATGCCCGTTATGAAAAAGAAATAGTAGTAAACATCGAGAGCTTAAAACCGATGATTTCTCTGCCAGGACACCCGGAAGATGTCGTGGAAGTGGAAAGCCTGCCGGAGACAAAACTCGATTCTGCTTTCATCGGTTCTTGTACCAATGGTCGCTATGAGGACATGGTGGAGGCTGCCAGAATTCTGAACGGACGTCTGGTCGCTCCCGGCGTGGTTTTGAAAATAGTGCCAGCCACCGATAATGTCTGGAAGAAATGTCTGGAAACCGGCATCATCGAAATTTTCAAAAATGCCGGCGCATTGGTAGGAAATGCCGGTTGTGCCGGATGCGCCAACGGACAGATTGGTCAGAGTGGAGAAGGCGAAATTACGGTGAGCACAGGAAATCGCAATTTTGCCGGGAAACAGGGAAAAGGCAAGGTATATTTAGCATCTCCGGCGACGGTGGCAGCGAGCGCTGTTTCCGGTGTTATTACTACTGCTGAACATATCCTGGCAAAGCCGAGGCTGTTTTCACCGGCAGAGATCACAATGAAAAAGAAATCTAAACTGGCTGAGAAAAAAGCAGCTCATGAGAATGATACAGTCATTCGAGGTCGCGTCTGGGTTATCCGAGAAGATAATATCGATACGGATATGATTTTCCATAACCGCTATCTTGCAATCACCGACTTCGATGAGATGGGGCAGTACACTTTCGATAATCTGAAAGGCTGGGAGGATTTCTCAGAGAGAGTAAAGCCGGGCGACATTGTTGTGACCGGCAAGAATTTCGGAGCGGGCAGCTCCCGGCAGCAGGCAGTGGATTGTTTTAAAAGCCTGGGTGTTTCGCTGATCATCGCCCGGTCATTTGGCGCAATTTACGAACGAAATGCGATCAATGCCGGCATGCCGATCATGATTTCCGATCTCGCTGAAACCAATATTGAAAATGAACAGGAAATTGAAGTCGATCTGGAAACCGGCGACATCGAGAATTTGACTACCGGTGATAAAACAAAAGGACAGCCATTTTCAGATGTCCAGATGGAAATTTATCAGCGTGGTGGGCTTTTAGTTTAAAATATAATTTCACAATAGGAACGCCATTAACGAGATCATGTGAATGACCGGCTGAATTTTAGAATGGCTTTTCCGATATTTTTGTTAAAAACTGAGCAGGTCTCTACCTCTTTAACCATAACGATGACAGGAACTTTTCAATTTGATGTTCATTAAACAATTACAATTCGTTTTCCGAAATTTATTTGAATCAAGGTACCTGTAATGAAAAAGGCACTCGTTCTTATTCTGCCCCTCCTGCTTCTTACGATGAGCTGTGACGAGGATAATCCGACAACTCCCGTCGGCACCATTCCCGAGCTTTCAGACATAAAATCTC
>WJJN01000689.1 GCA_014729735.1 Candidatus Zhuqueibacterota bacterium | reverse complement strand
TTCCGGCTATTTCGGCTATGTGGTTCATGATGATGACGGCAATCCGCAGCACATCATGCGAACCGAAGATGGCGCTAATTTTAATATGGGATTGGGCGGCTGCTACCCGCTCTTTTCAGGCATCTGCTCAGACGAGCAAAAGCAAATCATTTTAGAGCGAATCAAATCGGGACAGCACATCTGGTCCGACATCGGGCTGTCGGCAGTGGATCAATCCGCGCCCTATTTCCGCATCGACGGCTACTGGAACGGAACCGTCTGGATGCCGCACCAGTGGTTCTTCTGGAAAACCATGCTCGATCTTGGCGAAGCGGATTTTGCCTATATAATCGCCATTACCGCGCTGGACATATGGAAAAAGGAGACAGAATTATCCTACAATTGCATGGAGCATTTCATCATCGAGACAGGGAGAGGCGCTGGATGGCACGAATTCAGCGGGCTTTCCACGCCGGTTCTCTGCTGGTACGCCGCCTATTTCAGACCCGGCAATTTAACCACAGGACTCAACACCTGGATCACAGCGCAGAAATTTAAAAATGACAATACACAACTGAAGGCGGAACTAACAATCTACAAAGACAACAACGACCGCTGCTCGCTTGTCGCCTGCATGAATCCGGGGCGCCAGTACAAAGTATTCTGGATCGATAAAGAGATTGATCATACGCTCCTTTCGGACGGGACATTGAGTATTGATTTGAAACTGGATTCAGACGTGACATCGGGTGTGTTGAGGATTGAAGTAGAGTAGGTTTTTTACATTATAAATATAATCGAGCGATTCTGCAAATGAATCGCTCGATTAATACATAAATTTACAAATTCCCGTTTTCCTGCATCATTTTTCCACAGAACCGAACCTATAAAATCCCCTAGGTTCATTTATTGATCGTTTGATTCAGAGTTAGAAAAGATCAAAATCAAGAAAATTATTATTCAAACAAAAAAGCCGAAGCAAATTACTCACTTCGGCTTTTTAAATGGTGTACGTTAAATTTTTCACAACGACCAATAAACAACCCGCCAATTCTTCTCCTTTGCCAACTCCAGCAAATTGTTTTTAGGATTCACCACTGTCGCCTGCGCCACTTTATCCAGCAAAATGGCATCATTGATACTATCCCCATAAAACGCAGCTCTGTCCGGCGATGTATCAAGGCGCTTGCGACAATACTCTTCTGCCATCAGCACTTTATTTTCCTTGATCAGAAATCTCCCGGCTAATTTTCCTGTGAATTTTCCGTTTACGATTTCGAGATCAGTGGCGATCAGGTCGGTATCGAGCGCGGCAGCGATCGGCGCGGCAGTGACACGGTTCGTGCCCGTTAAAATAACAACCGGGATATTCTGCTGTCTATATTTTTGAATTTCTTTTACCGCACCGGGATAGATAAATGGTCGAACGTATTCTTCAAAATGGCGCTGCGATAACTGCTCCATCTGCTGCGGTGTTTTTCCGGCAAATTCTTTCCATTGAAATTCCGTATATTCAGCCACCGGCAGCACTCCCCGGTGATGCAGATCGAGATAATACAACGCCCGTTCCCGGTCAGATTCAGGAGCGATTTTTTCATCCGCGAGAAAATTTTTCCAGAGAACATCACAGTCGTTTTCCAGCACTGTGTAATCCATATCAAAGAACACAATATCCAGCTTGCTCATCTCAGTTCTTTCGCCTGTTATTGAATCCATGACGGGTCCACAATCGGTCGTGCCATTCTGCCGCTGCTTCTCTTAAATACTTGCATGTTTATCCATTTCGATTTTCTGGAATCGGTCACTGTGATGGTATCCAGAACCGCCTCATTGATGTAAACCGGATAATGTGTTTTCAACGAATCGGCTTTGTGCGATAATAATGCCAGTGCCCGCTGACGTCGGGCGTCTCTTCGCACCCGCTCTTCGTATTTTTCGAAAGCCGGCATTTCATCTTTGCTTTCTTTATATTTATCCTTGAATTTGGAAAAATAATTTTTTGCATACTCTTCATTCACAGTCACATTTTCCGTAAAATAATTTCGTGCTTCTTCATAGACCCACTTATCCCGCCACATCTTAAGCTCCTTTTTAACCAGCGGTGCCTTTAACATGCCTTGCTCTTTTGCTGCAATTGTGAAAAAATGATCTCTCACCTTCAGGGCAATCGCATGATTCAGCGCTTGTTTATAACCATCGGTATTGTCAGGATCGAACCGGATTGTGTTTTCATTGAATCGATCCAGAAAATCGCGAATTGACCAATCACCACCTTCAAAAGTGACCAGAGTTTTGTTCAAATTTTCTTTTAGTTTAAATAATGCGGAACTTTCATCCGAAGCGGAATTCAGCGCCTGTTCAAAATTTTGGGATTTCGCGGCACGATATTCGATCAAGCCACTTGCCAGAATCCTGAAAGATTCGCCTTTTGTAACGACATTTTTAGGTGTCATGAATTCCGAGACAAACTGTCGCGCCAATTCACTTTCTTTCCGTGAAGTAAGAATTTGCCGGTAGCGCTCCGTTTGCGAGCTGATATCATACTCACTCACTGGTTGCCGCCGGATATCCATAATCTGGAAAATATAATATACACCGTTCATTTCCACGGGCTCAGAAATTTTGCCAACCGGCAGATCTTTTATCGCAGCCAGCACATCGGCAGGCACGTCCAGCCA
>WJJN01000688.1 GCA_014729735.1 Candidatus Zhuqueibacterota bacterium | reverse complement strand
CGATTCGACCCATGTTGGGGAACGACCGTCGTATTTTTCCAGAAAACCGGCAGAGTTGCCGGCAAAGAACATCTGATTCTGTTCCGCTGAACCGAATCCATCGCCCAGGCGTGAATAGAAGGTCGTGTCCGTTGTGTTTTCTATTGTACCTTCGATTACAATGTAGCGGTCTCCTCCCCCTGCCTTCCATGAATAAACTTCACGACTCGTTTCAATGGAAAGGCGGGAATTATCCGGAATCGGACTAATGCCATTTTCCGAAGCACAAAAAAGAACGCTCAGTAAAAGAAGCGCCAAAATCATTATAATCGTTGCTTTCATTTTGAAGCTCCCTATTTAAGAGTCTGAAATATGCTTCCCAATGATTTAATCGTTTGATCCTGTGAACATTCAGCTCATCGATTTATCATTCCGGTGCAGTATTTTTATAAATGAACAATTATAGAAAAGTACTTATGCAGCAGTCGTCTCATGTACAAAAGGCGAGGAATCTGATATCAGAAATGTAGCATAATATTAAGTAAAAGTCAATAAAAATAATTTGGCAGAAGAGACGATCATATTCATTTTGAGAACGGAATAACCGGTTTTGACTTTCAGATATCCCGTGGTCATAGCTCAATGAATTATATTGTTCATGTAAAAATCCGCCAGAGCCTCACCAATAATCGTGTGTCCTAGATTATTAAAATGTGGATCGCCTGACACTAGAAGTCTGGAGTTGCTCTGCTCAGCTTGTTGTCGAAGTACCGGTAACAAATCCAGATAGGGCACATTATTCCTTACAGCAAATTCTTTAATAAATCGTTGAGGAAGGTTTATATCATAGGATTTGCCTTTCTTCTTTCTACAATAAATCTGCTCTGGATACGGGATGGTCGCAATAATTAGTTCGGAATCATTGGCGGAAAGGATTTGATTAATTTTCTCCAATTTTGCTATTGTCTGATTTGTAGCTTCAATTGCCAAATCCGAATAAGGAAATTGCGACCAATATGAATAAGATGTGAAATATGGACTGACATTTAATGAATGCAAATCCGCGAATGATTCTGGAATACTTCGACTTGCTATATACTTTTGCAGAAATCGAATCGCAGCACTATTTTCTCTCAGTATACTGATAATTTTTTTTCTAATGGATCGATCCAGATATTTTGGATTTATTAATTTCTGCGGCAATTTTGCAATCAAGTTATTTTTGTTAAATATTGCTTGTCCGCTTGATACATCATATTTATTTAATCCCAAATAGGTATCGCGTATATCATTGCCATTTGAAAACATCAAAATTACATAATCGGGAGAAAATTCAAGAACAAATTGTCTAATATGCAATTCGATATCGTCAATTCCATATCCACCAACTCCAAAATTCAAAACCTCAATTTGCGGACTGGCAATAGCCGAATCGAAAATCCCAACGAAACTATGCTCAACACAGTCAGCCCAACAACCAAATGCATGAGAATCTCCAACAAAAGCAATGCGTTCAACTCCCGTTTTTTTGGGAATATCAACTTCACGCCAGTGCATTCCATGAGAATTTATATTTATCTTTATTTCTTGTTTGCTAATTTGGGTAGACAATTTTTGATTTTGTATTAATTGATATGACCCCTTATCATTTGGCCTTTCAATAAATAATTTTAGTGTGCTTTGTTTTGAATAAGACTCATAAGCCCTGAAGCTGAATTCAGCGAACATAGCACAAATTAAAAAAATCAAGATTATGGTAATAAATGTAAATATTATATTTCGCTTCTTCAAATATCAATCCTATTCGTTAATTTTTATATTCCCAGATCGCTTGAAAGTAACCACCTGACTGTGACATCCGTTTATGTGCAAAATATGCGTCTTCTTGATTAATCAACTTATATGCGCTAAGCATGTCATTGTAATCACCGAATTTGGTTTGCTTATTGACATGGATTCTACCTCTCGATTCCTTTCCCTGCCGAGCCTGAAGCAAATAAATCAATCTTGCTTTTTCCTGCACATATTTTAAATAATTCATTACGACTCCTGGCTCCATTTCTCCAAAGCTTGCCGCATTCCAAAACAGATCATAATTAAAATTTTCTAACAGCGGCATCTGCCAGTTACCAAAAAAATGAATTTTCCCTTTTTGAATATTTTTCAAATCATTCCATCCAAGTGTTTCTTCGGTTGAAACGATATTTTCTTTTCCAAATACTTCACTCAAGTATGTTTCGCAAAGAAATATGGGAACAGGCAGGTCGAAACATAAAACCGTCTGATCCGGATATAATTTTTTTAATACTTCGATTTGATGTCCTGAACCAGAACCAAGCTCAGCAATAGTCTCCTCACCACTAAATTTTACATATTTAGTTGCAAAGCAATACCGTAAATAGAAATTTAGAAATTGCATGGAATAGAATTTATTATTTATTTTGAATAAATCACTTGGTTGTCCAAAAGTGCTCATTTCTATTGAATCAATAGACTTTGCACCATTTAATTCTCCCAATAATTGACAATGATGAAAAGCCATTTCACGAATGTCCGTTAAATTCAATCCATAAGGCAGCACATTTCTGTTTTTTACAATTCCCCGAAAAAATTTCATAATTAATTTTTTAAACCAGGGTGTTGACATTGAATAGGAATAGATAACATCGTTAAAACCAAATGTAGCCAAAATCGGATATTTCCCGGATCGCATTTGATTGATATTGATACCATAAATTTCTTTGGACATTATTTTTTGATATTCACTCCAGTACTGAGTAACATAATATTCCTCCGGCGCATTACGATAAGCAACCATTAGATTATCTAATCTTTCCAGTTTCATCAGAACTCCTAATAGTTAATTCTGAATATTAGTTTTGTATTTCCATGTTCACATGCATGAATCAAATATTTTCGATTAAAGTATAATATAACTAACTTTGAAGTAATTCACAATAGTTTTTTGAAATTTCCATATCAAAATAAAGCATAAAGAAAGGCGCAATCCCAAATATATTTGAAATTTGAAAATTGCGCCAGAAAATAAGAATTAAAAAGTTTTAGCTTTGCGTTACGGAACAGCATTATAGAGCTCTATGATCTCCTCCTCCGATAATCGCCGATCAAAAATGTACAAATCGTCGAACACTCCGTTATAGAATTTGTACAGATAGTTCTTTCCTATTAATAGTCTACCATTAAGTTCAAAATCCAGATCTTTGATTCTTTCCCTGGAAAAATACTGACCATTTATATATATTAAATACTTCTCTTCTGTTGCATCTTTTATAAATACAAAGTGTTGCCACTCATTATTATGGATTTTTTTATAAATTGGAAGTTCCTCCAAACTATATTCCCGTGTGGAATTATATCCCGGATAATTAAACTGAATTCGGTTCATTCCATTAACGGTTAAATTGAATATTATGCCAAAATTGTAATTATCCGGTGAATGACTCCCGATTCTCTGATCCATAATGTAAAACTGCCCTTTTTGTTCAGTTTTCATCCAAAATGCAATAGAAGCTGACTTGAAGGGTTTAAATCGGATTTCATCTGGTAATTGAATATAGCTGCGCCCATCAAAAAATGCAGCGCTATTTTCATTTCCGAACCTATCATTGACAAATTTGACTCCATTATTAATACCGTCAAATCCCGATCCTCCTTCTTCAACTGTATTGCCATTGAATAAGTAGTACAGCTGCGTTGAGAATGATTTAGCTTCTGAAATATTGCCACGACTTGTCAACCCCGCCGAATCCGCCACCTCCACCTGATAATACCGCACCTCACCGGAATTAACGCCGGTCACAACAAAACTCGTATCCAGCTTGTCTTCACTGCGAAATATCCGTTGCTCGCCGGACATATCGTCGGAATAGGATTCGAATAACGTGTACGACTTAAAATCCAGATCCGGGCATCG
>WJJN01000687.1 GCA_014729735.1 Candidatus Zhuqueibacterota bacterium | reverse complement strand
GCGATTTTGTGTGGTGGCGTGATCCTCGTGACATTATATTATTTTCGCAAAATGAAATCCACACATTCAGGCTAAAGATTTCTGAAATCTTTGAGTTTTCGGAAATCTTTTGATCCGGCATCAATAATAAAACCAGATTGTTCGGTAATCTCGAATATTCTCCCCTCGTGATGCTAATTCTTCCAGATAGTCATAGATCGGGACATCGATATAATTGTAAGGAGGCACCGGTGTAATGTTCTTTTCCCATGGATGAAATTCGTATACCCGCGAGCCGTCGGGCATAATCATGACCAAGCGATGATCCTGCCAGGCGCGCAAATGATTTTTACCCAGCCGAGGCACATTGAACACCGGCTCATCAGTTCGGTCAAGACCGGGAAGCATACGCGCTTCCTCCTTTCTCTCCTGCAAAATTCGCGCAATGGGAACCATATAGCGCCGTGTTTCTTCTTTTCCTTTGGCGTTAAATGTATAATAAGGATCCACACCAATCAGTCGCAAATCCCGCCGCAGCTTTGCAGTTTCAAACCTGCGGGAATTTTCCAGCGTAAATACTTGTTGATTATAAACGCTCATACCGGCTTTGCGAATTTTTTGGATCGCCTGCATCGCTTCAGGCGTGATTTCATAAGAATGCTCAAAATGCGTAACAATCGCTATTTCCCGAATACCGGGTTCGTGATAATTGCTGATTGTGTCAAGTAATCCATCTGTCCAGCGCATTGGCAGCACCACCGGCGTACGCGTGCCGATGCGGATTCGCTTGATATGTTTTTTCTGGCTGATGACATCCAGAATTTTAGTGATGGATTTATCCTTCATGATACACGGATCGCCGCCTGTAATCAGCACATCGTCGATGCTCCTGTGCTGATCGAACCATTCCAGAGCCTCTTCCAATGCCTTTTGGGACGGTGTTGCTTTGGGATCGAGTACCTGATCGATCTCCCAGTTTCGCTGGCAATATACACAAATCTGGGCACAGGTATTGAACGGCTTCAAAATAGCAATGCCGGGATAACGCCTTGTAACCAATGTAATCGGTGATGTATCATGTTCCCCCATAAAATCGAACACATGATCACGGTCTTTCTTGTGTTGAACCATCAAATCTACATAATCTCGAGGTGGAATTACCTGCGACCGGATCGCATGATCATATCCGATAGATGGATTGCGATCTATCAAACTCAGATAATATGGTGTGATACCGAAAGGTATGCGGTTGGCAGCGGCTTTTTTTACGGCTTCCTGCTGTTCCGAATTCAAATCGATTAAATCGAGTAATGGCTTGGCATCACGAATTACATGTTTTAATTGCCACTGATAATCCTGCCAATCATTTTTGTTTCCGCCGAAATAGTGCAAAATACGATCGCGATTATCCCTGCGCCAGCTTACGACATCCTCATCCAAACCGGAGGGATATTTTTTGAAATACTTCTTTATCGTATTTCCGAAATCATCCAGTATTTCCGTTCGTGCGATCGCCGCTCGCTGTCCGTCCAGAAGCAGAAATCCGGGAATTCCCTTTTTCGCTTCTTTTGATTCGAAATATATGTTCGATCTGCCTGCAACTCCGCGAAAGAGATTGATAAATTCCATCAAAAAACCAACCGATACCTCGTGAGTAAGTTCCTCCCTTTTTCCACGTGCTAATTTCCAGAGACAATCCAGAGCAGACACCTGTGTCCGCTGTTCATTAATTGGTCCCAAAATGCTTTTGAAAACACGAATACATTCCCGGACGGTCGCCTTTTCCAGGATGTGCAGTTCATTATCGAGTTTGAAGATATCCCGCTCCGCACGGTCGAGATAATTGAAAACTTCATCTCGAGCGCTTTCAAGATCATCCGCTTTTTTTAAGCATTCATGTATTTCAGGATTGGCTTCCCATAATCTGTTTAAATACGCATCATAGTCTACTTCAAATTTCGGT
Source organism: Candidatus Zhuqueibacterota bacterium (assembly GCA_014729735.1). Lineage (GTDB taxonomy): Bacteria > Zhuqueibacterota > Zhuqueibacteria > Thermofontimicrobiales > Thiofontviventaceae > Mariaggregatimicrobium. The sequence continues at coordinate 701 of WJJN01000687.1, read as the reverse complement.
TTCACCATTTCAACGGCATCTGTAAATACGTCATCGATTATCTTTGTCTGAATATGTATTTTTTGATCGGCTTTTTCGGTCTCTTTTTTTGTTACAACATTGCTACTATCTCCCATAATTTCAGGTCCCCTTTCGATTTTTATACATTTTCCATTTATCGTAGTTTGAGTAATTTTAAAATACTCAAATTAAATGAAAAATTCAACACTTATTCATCATTTATTTGAAAATCTTCGACAAACCTTCGGAGTTACAGACAATACGCCACCGAATGCAGGCATAACAGAATATTTATAGGGACCTATATTACTTTTACATCGGTCTCTGGGGCTAACCAAAGATGAATATCGTATGGGACTAACATCATTAAAAGGGCTGAATATTCTAACAATCAGTGAAACGTAAATAGGGCGTTTTCGATCTGCATAGCTGAACGGATTCAAAAACTTTACAAACGACATTCAATATATTGTATAGTACTTTTGAATATCGATCAATTTTACAAAGTTATTAACATTTTTTAATTTTTCAATTTTTGGCATAAAATAAGGTCAAAATATTTTGCTATTTTCTTTAATTCATTAAATTTTTTGCATTTATTTGTTTACGAATTATCGTCAAACATATTACATTCAGATTACATTAGAAATGCAGTAAATTTATCCACACTTTATCCACACTTTATTAACAAATGGTATCCG
>WJJN01000686.1 GCA_014729735.1 Candidatus Zhuqueibacterota bacterium | reverse complement strand
TATTCACATAAACGAAATTTATTTTTAATTGATTCTCTTTGAAAAAATATGTATCTTCTTATGATGCTTAAAAATCCATTACCACACAAGGGACGTTTTATTATGACCAGAAATCGGATTTCCGCCCGTTTCACGTGGATTTATTTCATACTCGGCGTTTTTTGTCTGATTACTGCCGGAGTACACATAGAAAGGGCAGCCTTGATTGCGATTGCTCCATCCTTTTTCCTGCGCGGTTTTTTCTACGCTCTGCTCGGGATTTTCTGGATGGTACTTTTCGGAAATAGCAAAAAAAACGCCGGTTCACAGGAAAAGGAAGAGCTATGAGAATGGTCACAATTGTTTTATTGATATTCAGAGGAAATGATTATGGACAAACATTTGCAAAATGAACTGATTGCAAAATGGAATGAATATTTTAACAAAGCCGAATTACCCATCGGCTTTTATTATACGGATAATTTGGGGGATGAAATGCCATCCGATGCAAAATCACTGCACCGCTGCGTGATTTGCAATTTCGGGAGAGTGCGACGGGGAGATGCGCTGATTCTTCATGCCGAAAATATCGGCTGCGGTGGAGGCAGGCGATATCTGGGATTTGAGCAGGGATTCCGCCCGAATTTTGAGTATTTCCTTTCCTGCGGAATCGAGGGGAAAATGGAAGGTGAGCGCTATAAAAAATCACCGGAGTTGGTGCGGGAATTTCTGAAACATCTGCCACCCTTTGAAGCGCCGGCAAAATACATTGTCTTCAAACGGTGGGATAAATTTGGAGAAACGGAACAGCCGGATGTGATTTTCTTTTTCGCAACGGCGGATGTACTATCGGGCTTGTTCACGCTGCACAATTACGATCAGTTGGACTCGAATTCGGCAAAGGCGCCGTTCAGTGCAGGGTGCGGCTCGATTATCCATTATCCATATATCGAAATAGAATCCACAGATCCATCGGCGATCATCGGGATGTTCGATATATCCGCGCGTCCCTGTGTTCCCGATTCAAACCTGTCATTTGCTGTTCCTTTTGAACGGTTTAAAATAATGATTAACAATATGGACGAAAGCTTTTTGATCACCGATTCCTGGAAAAAAGTACAGAAGCGAATATGAAACTTCACATTTTGAGCGATTTACATAACGAATTTCAGCCCCATAAACCGGCGGATGTTGATGCAGATGCTATCATTCTCGCGGGTGATGTCGATCTCGGATTGCGCGGCATCGATTGGATCGAGCGGCATTTTGCAGAGAAACCGGTTATTTATGTCTCAGGGAATCACGAATATTACCGCCAGGCACTCCCCAAATTGACCCAAAAATTGAAGAGCGCGACCGCAGGCAGTCATATCCATTTTCTGGAAAACGATTCCTTTAAAATGAACGACGTCATCTTTTTGGGCTGCACACTATGGACCGACTTCGATTTGTTCGGGAATTACCGCATTGCTCAACACGAAGCCGCCCAGCGCATGAACGATTATCGGCTAATAAGGATTTCTCCAAAATATCGCCGGTTAAATCCTGAAACTACTTCCCGGCTGCATTTTCAGTCAGTGAAATTTTTGAAAGACGCGCTGAAGGCAAACTCAGATCAGAAAATTGTGGTTGTTACGCATCATGCCCCCAGTATCAAATCCGTACCCGCTTCGTACAGATCGGAATTGATAGCAGCAGCGTATGCCTCTGATTTGGAGACGCTGATTCAGGAGAATAATATTGCTTTTTGGATTCACGGACACCTGCACGAGTCGACAGATTACCGTATCGACACTACACGAATTTTGAGTAACCCTGCGGGGTATCCGGAAATGCGGAATCAGGATTTTATTCCTGATCTGGTCGTCGAAGTCTAAAAATATTGATCTTTTAGTGATAAAAAAGGAGATAATTGTGCAAAAAAGACAGCTTGGAAAAACAGAATTAGAATTATCAATAATGGGGATGGGGGGATTTCATCTTGTTGAGACACCGCAGGCTGATGTTGGTATCATTCTGAACACATATCTGGATCGCGGCGGGAATTACATCGAAACGGCGGCAGATTATGGCGATGGTTTATCTGAAAAGAAAATCGCTCACGCTGTTTCCAACCGGCGACAGGATTATTTTTTAGCAAGTAAGTGCTCGCGCAGAACTAAAAAAGAAGCCATGGAATCGATCGAGCGAAGTTTGAAAAATCTAAGAACGGATTATCTCGATATTATATTCATGCACGGCGTACAAAGCATTGCGGAGGCGAAGCAAATATTCGCTCCCGGCGGTGCCATCGAAGCGGTTGTTCAATGCCAGCAGGAAAAAAAGGTGCGCTATATCGGAATTACCGGACACGGTCAGCCGGATGCGCTTATCTATGCAATCAGACATCATCATTATGACCTGCTGATGACCGGATTCAATTATTTCGACCGGTTCAATTTTCCTAAAACGGAACAGATATTGATCAAAGAATGTCTGGAAAAAGATGTCGGGCTGCTGGGAATGAAGGCGCTTGCAGACGGGTATCTCTACTCGTCCGTTGAAAGCGGAATTCGCTACACACTCAGTCTGCCGATAAGCTCGCTGATTCTCGGTGTGAACACTCTCGAATATCTGGAGCGGGATTTGGCTGTTATCGAGAATTTTGAACCTATGACAGAAGAGGAACAGGAAGAACTATTCAGCAAAGCGCCGGAGCTCGGTAACTATGTATGTCGTTTATGCGGCGACTGTGATACGGCAGAGTTCAGACCTTCGCAGATTTTTCTGATGGAAGGCGAGTATGACCGCCAGATGGATGATGGCACTGTTCCCGGTCCTGCCCAATATGCGCTACGCGAGAGATTGAAACACTGGTTCGCACAGACAGATAGCGCCCGGGAAAGGTATCAGCACTATCCTCGAAAAGTTGATCCGAATGCGGATTACAATCATTTGAATGAGAAATGCCCTTATGGAATCAATATCGATCGTAAATTGAAACTGGCGCATTCCAAATTGTCGAAAGGTGATGTTATTTTTTGATGATTTGGAAGGATTATGAAAAATCATAGATTTCCGAAGTCTTAAAGACTTCGGAAATCTTGCTATTGATAATATTTATCATTACTGTCCAACATAAAATCGTCTCTCTTCCAGCGCATCATTATCGCTGTTATCCTTCGCCCAAACGGTAACGCGATGCCAGCCGGTCGCTAGCGGTTCGTCCGGCACGTATTTGACGATTCGCTTCTCCGGATCGTATTCTGAAATAACTTTTTGACCATCGACTCGGATGATAATTGACCGCTCATTACGAATGCCAGCTAATCGATCACGCACATAGGCACGGATAAGTGGCTTCCGGCTCCTGTAGCGCGCGTTCTGCTTTGGCGAATAAATCACGATTTCAGGCGGAATAGTATCGCGCAGAATCGTCACAAATCGCAGCCCGGAAATTCTTGCGGAAATCTGTTTCGTGTTCTCGTTCAATCGATTGCCTTGAAATCCCCAATACCTTTTATTGGAGCTTCCATAAACGCCAAGTTTTTCAGGCAACGGATCATCCGCAGGGTATTTCAGACTGACCAACGCACTACGTTTCAGCGGAACATCCTGTGGCTCGATATTGTAGGCAAGCCCGATAACATCGTATTTATTGGTATCAGGTGTGTCCGTCTCGTCTATCCGCAGGAACAGATTACGATACACCCGGTTGGCTCCGAAGGACACACGGCACTTTTTATCTTCAGAAACAAGAGAACCGCCACTTGAGGGTGTAACCGTCGCAATATCGAACTGATCCCAGAACAGCACTTCTTTACCGGCTAAATCCCGCGCCTGTACTTCGATATCCAGCGCCCCGTCTCTGCCTGGAATGAGCTTGTGAATTCCATAATAGCTATTGTATTTCTCTTGAATCAATTCGACTTCTCGGGGATAATCACCCATTTGCTGGACAATCATGATTGGCTGCTCTTTCAAATTGCCGTTCACGTCAATATCCAGGCGGACGAAATCATCATAGAAATCTTTTTTAATCTCGAATTCGACCTGCGAATGCAGAGAATCCGGTGATTGGCTGAGAGTAGCAAAGGATGGAAAAGTCTCACGACCAATCATATCTTTTGCAACTATTTTTAATATCTTCACTGGTGGATTGCCGTGATTCAAAAGGGAAGAAGATATCTGCGAGTCCGAACGAAGCGACGCTTTGCTCCAGGTTCGTCCTTCATTTGAAGAAACATACAATTGAGGATCATGGATCGTATTTCCCTGTTCATCGAATAAATCACGTAAGAAGTAATTACCATTATTATCTATTTCAATCTTTGAAAAGATTTGGCTTTTTTTGCCGGTAACGAAATATCCCTGAACTGCTGAAACATTTCCATTAAAATCTGCAGTTTCAATACGAAATTTATGAGTTCCGTGATATCTGCTATTTGAATTTCCCGACGATACTGTCGCCGATGGATCGCAATAAATCATACCGATTTCATTACCGTCGGGTGTGTAAAAAGACAGCGTATTTTCTTTCTCCTTGTATAACTTTTGAAAGATACCTTCTCCCCTTTTCTTCAAACGATAATCCCTTTCGAAAACGATCAGATCTGTTTCGCTGTATGAAAATCTGTTATAAACCGCACTAAATTTCAATTCTCCATCGACATAAAAATTTAGTCGATATGCGGCAAATTTGTTGTTAACACCATTTGCCTGATCGAAGCAGTCGATAGCAAAACCGATTTTGCCTGAAACCAGAATCTTTTCCTCGATTCTATATTTTCCAGGTCCGATGTAAGTCGGTCGCACAATGTAAGGTTTCACATCGGAGTTCACACGAGAAGTATGGTCCAGCGGTTTAACGGCAATTGCACTGATTACAGGCGAGATGGTATCTTTTACCTTGTATCCGAATAAAAATGGATTCACCGGGCGATTTCTGGAATCGCGCATCTCAAAATGTAAATGCGGATAACCGATACCTGTTGAGCCGGTATACGCGATCACTTCCCCCTGTTTCACCGGGTATCGACTGGTAGGGAGATATTTATCGATGCGGTATTCGCCGATGCGTTTCTGTTCCTGTTTCACAAGCTCTTCGATCTCAGCATTGAAACGCTGAAGATGGGCATATACCACTATCTCACCGCTATTCAGTTTTAAATATATCGCTTTTCCATAGCCATACGGAGACACCCTAATGCGGTGAACATATCCATCCCGGATCGCATAAACCTGATATCCCTCCTGTCCCCATGTTTTGATATCGATACCGGCATGGAAATGACCTGAGCGGTATTCCGCAAATGATGATGTTAAATAATCGCTCGCGTTGGTGGGCCAGATATAATTATGATTCTGCGAATATGCATTAAAGGCGATCAAAAAAATCGAACTCGCAAGTATAAGTCTATTCAATAATTCCTCCCTGTACTCATTTTACTATGTCATTAAAAATCGAAGCCAGTTCAGCAGTCAGTTTTCGTCTGTCAAATTCAATTACTGATAAAGGTTTTGCAAACTTCAGAGATTTTTTTTGAAAATCACTGAAATAAGAATAAATTGCATTTGATATTCCCTGAATATCATCGTCCGAAATAATGATCCCTCGACCCAGTTTTCTAATGAGCCGCGGAACGTAGCCATCATTGGAAATCATTAT
>WJJN01000103.1 GCA_014729735.1 Candidatus Zhuqueibacterota bacterium | reverse complement strand
GTGCATTTATTGAAACGGTTTCAGGAAATATCTGATATCGTCGAAGAAAAACAACGCTTAAGTGACGATGCAAAACTACTTCTCGGCGCTTATTTTTCCTGTGAATATTCTCTGGAATCCGCGGCGCTGTTCAATCCGAGTATCGTCTGGCACCCGGATCAATCCGGATTGCCGGAGGGCAGCCGGCGGTTCATCATGAGCCTGCGCGCCACTGGCGAGGGGCATATTTCATCCCTTGTATTTCGGACCGGCACGATTGACTCCAATTACAAAATCAGTATGGACGAAATAACACGATTCGTCACAGCGCCAGAAATAGTGCCCGGTTCTATGACGAAATCCGACTATCAAATCCAATTCTCTGAAAATTCTAAAATATCCGAAAGAGCGATCTTCCCGATGGCGCCGGATGAATCCAATGGCATCGAGGATGCCCGGCTTGTCGAGTTCACCGATGAATATGGAGGGCGCACGTATTGCGCAACTTACACGGCGTACGACGGCAAAACCATTCGTCCCAAACTGGCGGAAACAACGGATTTCAGCACATTCAAAATCCGCACGCTTCATGGCTCAGAAGTGAAGAACAAGGGTTTCGCGCTGTTTCCGCGCACAATCGGTGGTCAATATGCCATGCTGTCGCGGCAGGATGGGGAGAATAATTACATCATGTTTTCGGATCGGCTGGATACATGGAATTCAAAGCAGATGATCATGGAGCCGAAATTCCCGTGGGAATTTGTGCAACTGGGTAATTGCGGTTCACCCCTTGAAACGGACAGAGGCTGGCTCGTGCTCAGCCACGGCGTCGGTCCCATGCGGAGATATTGCATCAGTGCATTTTTGCTGGATTTGAAAAATCCGACGAAAGTCATCGGCAGGTTAAAAGAGCCACTCATCTGCCCGAATGAGGACGAACGTGAAGGCTACGTTCCAAATGTCGTGTATAGCTGCGGCGGTATGATTCATAACCAGAAATTGATTCTGCCTTATGCAATGTCCGATTACGCCAGCAGTGTGGCGCTGGTGGATTTAAATGATATTATGAATGAGATGGTGTGATATTGATGTTTTTGTTGAACAATGGGACCGTATCAAAAAGTCATTTTTGGGTGTCATTCCTGCGAATGCAGGAATCTCCTGACTTTTTGTTAATCAGGAGATTCCGGGACAAGCCCGGAATGACATTTTACAAAAAAATGACTTTTGATATAGCCTCCTTGTTTAAGACAATGGAATATCGGAAATCTTTAATTATAGCGGATATCTAAAATGACCAACCACAACATCGGCATCATCGGTTACGGCGGATTTGGAAAATTTCTGCACAATGCATGGAAATCTCTTCCGTCCGTGGAAATTAAGGCGATTGCGGATAAAGATGAAAACCGGAATCCCGGTGCGCCAGTGACATTTTACAATAGCTGGCGTGATCTGATAAATGATCCGGCAATCGATATCGTGTCTGTCGTGACGCCTCCGAGAACCCATGCGGAAATTGCCTGCGCCGCGCTGGATGCGGGCAAGCACGTGCTCGTGGAAAAGCCGCTGGCAGTCACATTCCGGGATGCGGAAAAAATCATCGCTGCCCGGGATCGCAGCGGGAAAACGGCTGCCATCGATTTCATGCAGCGCTTCAATCCCATTGTAGAAGCCCTGCATCATTTGGGGCAAAAAAATGTCTTCGGAAAACTGCGCCGGGTGGATGTGGAAAATTATGCGCAGGACAGCTCACTGTCCGATGACCACTGGTTCTGGAATCCGGACATTGGCGGCGGCATTTTGGTGGAACACGCGGTGCATTTCATCGATATCGTTCATTTTCTTACAGATGTCCAGCCAACACGAATTGACGGATTTTCTGCCTCGACAGACGGCAGAAGGGAAAATCAGGTCGTTGCAAATGTGGTGTACGAAGATGGACTGATCGCCACGCACTATCATTCATTCACTCGTCCCGGCTTTTTCGAAGACACCTCGATCCGGTTAAGCTACGATCTGGCTCAGATCGATTTGCACGGCTGGATACCGTTGACTGGAGAAATTAGAGTGCTTGTCAATTCGGAAACTGAAAAAGAGCTGTCGAAGCTTCCAGGTTTTCGGGAAATTCGGACTCAAAAGATAAATGAAATTGAGGATGAGTCCCGTCCCGAAGGATGGGGGAGCGACGATTCAATTGAAAATGAAACGAGCGGTACAATCCGTTCGGGTACAACAGATTATCAGATTGATAAAATGATTACTGCGAAACTGGATATTGGCAAATCCAAGGCAGAGGTCTATCAGCAAAGCGTACGCAGCGTTATGACGGATTTAATCAAGGCAATTGAAAACTCTGAACACCGGTTGAGGACACCTTTGGAGAGTGGATTGCTCAGCCTGGATGTAGCAATTCAAGCGACAGAAGCCGGGCGAAAAAAAGAGTAATTCTTTATTGATGTGGCAAGATTTGCATAAAAAATGAATTGATTTTGATATCACTATTTCCCTGTCAATCACACCTTTTTGCTATTGGTATAATCAACAGGGAAATATTTATTATGTTCATTCTAATTTGCGGCTTCAGCTTTTCCGTTACCATCATTTAATAATTCTTCATCGATCACTTTCACCAGTGTCTCCTTTGGAAGCGCACCCACTGCCATCTGTGGTTTACCGTCTTTCGGAATAAATAACAGCGAAGGAATGCTCTGGATGCCAAAGGCAACGGCTAATTCCTGTTCCGCCTCCGTGTCTATTTTATAGAAATTGACTTTTCCCTTATATTCTTCTGAGAGTTCTTCCATAACTGGAGCCACCATTTTACAGGGACCGCACCAGTCCGCGTAAAAATCGATCAAGCACGGAAGGTCTCCTTCGAATTTCCATTCTTTATTTTTCTCATAATTGAAAATCTTTTCCAGAAATTTCTCTTTAGTTAAATTCTCAGTCATCCTGTTTCCTCCTCGGATTTCTTATTTACGAAATAAATTTATAAATACAAGCTTTTTTCCATTTTTAGTTATTTAGATGTATCAGTACTGGAAAAGATTCATTTCTACTGTGAAGTTTTGTTAACATCGGCTGAAGTGTTATGGAGCGTTATGGAGTGCAGCGAGTTTCTCGCTGCATTGCAGCCGTCTTTTTGGATGCAAATAATTAGCGGCTTTGCCGCTATGGAGCTGAATCATGAGTCTGATTTTTTTGTAAAATGTCATTCCGGGATTGTCCCGGAATCTACTATTTATTAGCAAGTTAGGGGATTCCTGCATTCGCAGGAATGACACCAAAAATTACTTTTGATACAGTCCCACTCCATAAAGCCCGGCAATAATTTTATCCGCAACTGTATCCAGCTCTTCATAACTGATCGTAAGTGGCGGTAGCAGACGCAGAACTGTGGCGCCGGCAGGGAGGGCGAGCACACCGTTTTTCATGAGCGTCATCAGGTGCGGCTTGACTTTTTCCTTTAATTCGATACCAATCATCAAACCCATCTGGCGGATTTCCCTGATGCGGGAGATGTCATGGGATTCGAGCCGACTACGCAAATGAGCGCCCTTTTCCGAGGACATGAGGGCTAAATCATGCTCCAGCATGAAATCAATGGCGGCAATCGCCGCAGCACAGGCGAGTGGATTCCCGCCGAACGTCGATCCGTGGCGTCCGGTGGGGGGCTGTACTTTATCGGAGCAGAGCACGGCACCCATGGGCAAGCCGCCGGCAATCCCTTTGGCGACGCAGAGAATATCGGGCAACAGATTGAAATGCTCGCACGCGAACATTTTTCCGGTGCGACAAAAACCGGTCTGTACTTCATCGATGATGAGTAAAATATCCCGCTCGCGACAAAGTGCCTGGACATTTTGGAAAAAATCATTACTACCAGAATGAACACCGCCTTCACCCTGCACCAATTCGAGCATAATTGCCGCTGTTTCCTCATCTATTGCATTCAGCATTTTTTCAAATCGATTGAAAGGAACGAATTCAAATCCCGGCACCAGCGGCTCGAAATCCTTTTTATATGCAGGCTGAAATGTCGCACTGAGCGCGCCCAATGTTCTACCGTGAAAGCCGCGGTTGGCGCAGATGATTTTATGCTTCTGCTGCGAAAACCGGGCGAATTTGATCGCTGCTTCGATAGACTCGGCGCCGGAATTACACAGGAAAACTTTGTTCACACTTTCCGGGGAAATGGAGACCAGTTTTTCCATCAATTGCGCACGGACGTCGTTGTAAAAAGTTCCGGGACATGTGATCAGTTTTTTCGCCTGCGCTTCGATTGCCGCGATCACCGCTGGATTGCAATGACCGATGTTTGCCACGCCGTGCCCGGCAATACAGTCGATATATTCATTCCCCCGATCATCCCACACCGTGCTGTTTTTACCGTGGGTGAGCACAATATCCCGTTTAGGATAAACGTCGAATTCGTATTGCGCCTGCAAATCTTTGAAATTCTTCATGAAATCTCCGTTCCTTTTCCAGTAAGAGCGTTCTGAACCGGGTGCTCAACTCTGCCATCGCTGATAATGACTTTTGCCGCGCCGCTATCGAATAATTTACGCAGCGCCAGCATTTTGCGTTTCATGCGACCGGTCACCTGTTGCTCGCGACGTTCCAATTCTGCCGAAGAAATTGAATCCACCAGCGAATTTGGATCATCCGGATTATCTAAAAAACCGGGTGCTTCGATCAGTTGAATGATGATATCGAACTGCATCTGTTCCTGCAGTATCCGCACGATATCATCATTTTCCGTATTCACGGCAACATTGTTTTCATCGAGAATGGGCACGGTTAAGACCGGCGTATATCCGTTCGAAAGCAACAAAAACAACAAATCCGTATTCGCGTTTTTGGGTTTGCCGGAATAATCCCGAACGATTTTCACCTTCCCGCCTTCTTTCACTCGAATGCCCTTGTTTCGCTGCCCCTGCACGGCTCTTCCGTCAAGACCGGTCAAGCCGATGGCATTGATTCCATGTTGCTGGCATAGTTCCACGATGCGCTTGTTCTTCAGCCCGGCATATGCCATCATCATCACATCGATGGCATTTTCGTCCGAAAAAACACTGGTGTAGCCGGAAACCGAGGTGATAGTATTGCGGGGCATACCCAGCTTTTCCGCCAATTCATCCCGCAGCGCGTTCGCGCCGTGAACAATAATGAACTGCTGCTCCAGTCCCGCCAGATCGGTAATGATCCCTTTGATATTGATATCTTTGCCGCCCCCGATTTTGATGATCATCATAAT
>WJJN01000685.1 GCA_014729735.1 Candidatus Zhuqueibacterota bacterium | reverse complement strand
TCGGGCGAGACGAAAATCGAGGTTCGCCTGCAGGACGAAACCGTGTGGCTGACGCAGCGGGGGATGGCGGAGCTGTTTCAAACAAGCGTGCCCAACATAAACCTCCATATCAGCAATATTTTTGACGAGGGCGAGTTGGATGCCGGGGCAACTATTAAGGATTTCTTAATAGTTCAAAAAGAAGGCGCCAGAGAGGTATCCCGAACGAACAAATTCACAATAGCGAAAATTTTTAAAGCAAAAAGTGCGGTGTGAATCAAGATTGGTAGAAGATAACTCAATTTTGGTGATAAAATATTAAAAAAAAATGGAAAGGATGCAATAAAAAATCTGGATTGCCGACCGAAATAAGAAAGTAGCAACTATTCAAGCAGTTGAAAATATTTAAAAAACCATCCTGATTGAGAAAGACATAAGAGGTACGAGTACAAACGAAATTCTAAAAAAATAGGAGAAACTAAAATGAAAAAGAATCTGTTACTTATAGCCATCATGGCTTTAATGGGCATTTTTGAAGCGTTGGGTGCAGCAACGTGGATTCATAATATTTCTCCAAAACCAAATGAGTTTGATGTCAGTAGGAATACCGATATCAGTATTGTGTTTAACCAGGATATCAATTCTGAATCATTATCCGATTTGACGATACGAGTAAACGGCTCACAAAGTGGGCTTCATCGGAGCATGGATATTCGATATTCAGACTCCACAAGGACTGTTATCTTTGATCCGGATGAAGATTTTTTCACAAGAGAAAATGTTTCAGTGACTCTTACAAATGAAATTTATAATGTCGTGGGCGACACAATGACAGCGCCACATAGTTGGCAATTTACGATAGGTTCAACTCAGGAAAGCAGTTCATATATCGTTGAAAGCATAATCGACGTAGGCTTTAAACCATGGTCAATTTCGCCGGGGGATTTTGATAATGATGGCGATGTTGATTTAGGTGTGGCAAACGAGAGTTCGGGCAGCATTTCAATATTATATAACGGCATATTCACCAATACAGAATTAATCGATGTTGGTCACAGACCTTATTCCATAATTACTGGTGATTATGATTCGGATGGTGACTTAGATTTGGCAGTTGCTGTTAAACAATATTATTATATTAAAATACTCTTAAATGATGGTGAGGGAAATTTTTCGGAATCATCAGAAGTTATATTGAATAGTCGACCGGTATGGATTATTGATGGCGATTTTGATAACGACGGGGATCTAGATTTGGCATCGGCAATTATTGACTCCAATGTTATTTCCATTCTCATAAATGATGGACATGCTAATTTTATTGTAAATGAAAATATACCTATCGGCAAACAACCCCGGTCTATCTCCAAATCGGACATCGATTTAGATGGAGATTTCGACATTCTGTCTGCGAACACTAACGACAATACGTTATCTGTTTTTGAGAATAATGGTCATGGTAGATTTAGATTACTTAGATCAATTAAAACTGACACTGGTCCACGGTATATTGGAACAGGGGACTTAAATTATGACTCATTTCCTGATTTGGTTGTGGCAAATGAGATTTCAAACAAATTAGCTATATATTTGAATGACAAATATGGCGGTTTTCAAAAGATCACATCCGTGAATACTGGTGAAATCCCGGAATCTGTTGTACTGTTTAATTATGATGGAGATGATGATCTGGATCTGATTTTTCCAAATCAGGGATCGAATACGATTTCCATATTCGAGAATAAAGGAGACGTTGTATTTGAAGAAACTATGGTTATTGAAAATATTGATAGTCCGAGATCTATTGCAGCCTCCGATTTCGATAAGGATGGTGATCTTGATTTTGTTGTTGCAAATCTTTATGCAAATTCGATTACTGTGCTTTTTAATTCATCAACTCTCGATGTATCCAATAAACATTTTATTCCGGAAAAGTTTTTACTTTATCAGAATTATCCAAATCCTTTTAATCCGTCTACAAATATAAGATATAATTTACATGAATCGAATAATGTGAAATTGCAGATATTTAGTCTCTCCGGTCAAATGATAGAAACACTAATAGATGGTTTTCAAGAAGCCGGTGCACATAAAATAACATGGCGACCAAAAGGTTTGGCAAGCGGAATATATTTTTACAAATTGCGAGTAGGTGAATTTTTGGAAACAAAGAAATTAATTTTACAGAAATAATCGGTGGATGATTATGAACATTCTGAATCATGCCGGCAAAATTTCTCACGAGTTGGCAAAGAACGTGCGGAAGCGGAGTATGACAAATTTCATAAAATTCGCCTTAAAACGTACGAAAGCGATTTTGACAGGATGGTGAAAAAGATCGAGTCGGGGAAAAAACGATAATATGTTGACTTACAGATTTAGAAGGGGCAAAATGAACTACCTCGCAGCAAGCTGACGAGGTATCATAAGGTAGTTGAGCTTGAAAATCAAAGAAATTCAAACTTCAACTTTTATTAATACATCAAAGCAAGCTTCTGGGAATTTGACCCGAAAAAGATTAAAGAGATTCGAGATGAATTGAAGGATTTCCAAAATGGATAATTACATT
>WJJN01000684.1 GCA_014729735.1 Candidatus Zhuqueibacterota bacterium | reverse complement strand
TGGTTTTGTACCGCAATATCCGCAAGGAAATGGAGCTGGCGCGCATGAAAGCGGACTTTGTGTCCAATGTGTCCCACGAGCTGCGCACACCGCTGGCGCTGATCCGCATGTTCGCCGAAACCATCGAGATGGACCGCATCAGTTCGGATGATGAGAAAAAGGAATACTGCAAGATCATCGCGCACGAATCCGAGCGGCTGACGCACATCATCAATAATATTCTGGATTTCTCTAAAATGGATGCCGGGAAAAAGGAATATCATTTTCAACAGGTCGATTTGAATAAGGTGGTGGCAGAGATCCTCAAAATGTACAAATATCATCTGGACAGCAAGGGATTTACGCTGGAAGAAAATATCAATCCGCAGAAGTTGCTGATCAACGCTGATCGAGGCGCGATTTCCGAGGTGCTGGTGAATCTGCTGGATAATGCAGTGAAATACAGCGACGTGCGCAAGCAGATCACGATCGCTACCGGTTCTGAAAATCAACATGTGTTTCTGGAAATTGTGGACAGCGGCATCGGGATTTCGGCGAAGGATCAGAAACGGATTTACCAGAAATTTTACCGCGTTGCGGGAGATCATAAAAAGCCGGTCAAGGGCAGCGGGTTGGGATTGACGCTGGTGAGGCACATCATGGATGCGCACGGCGGCAGGATCGTACTGAAAAGCAAGCCCGGCGAAGGCAGCCGGTTCCGGCTTATTTTTAACAAAGCGAGTGAAGAACACACATCCTAAATCAGGAGTTGTGATATGAAAATTTTAGTGGTCGAAGACGAGCCCCACATGCAACTGGGCTTGCGCAAGAATCTGGAATTCGAGGGCTACGAAGTGGATATCGTCGATGACGGGGCGCAGGCGGTGGACGCTATTCTGGAAAATGATTATCGCATCGTGATTCTGGATGTGATGCTGCCCGGATTGAACGGGTTCGAGGTCTGCAAGAAAGTCCGCGCAGCGGGGAACAAAACACCGATCATTATGCTAACTGCCAAAGGCGAGGAAATCGACCGCGTGCTGGGACTGGAATTAGGTGCAGACGATTACATTACCAAGCCGTTCAGCCTGCGCGAGCTGCTGGCGCGGATCAAGGCTATTTTGCGGCGGATGGAAGACAGCGGGCAGCAGGAGAAGGATGTCATCTGCATTGGCAAATTGACGGCGAATTTAAGCACATACACTGCAGATTGCGCTGGTGCGCCGGTGACGATGACGCACCGGGAATTCGAAATTTTAAAATATCTGTGGAAACATAAAAATCAGATCGTATCACGGGATCAGATTCTGGATGAAATCTGGGGCACGGACGAAATGATCACGTCTCGCACCATCGATAATTTCATTTTAAAGCTGCGCCAGAAAATCGAGGAAAAATCGGATTTTCCCCGGCACATTTTGACGGTTCATAAAGTGGGTTACAAATTAATTCCATAAATCTCCTTTTGATGACATTTGATGACAATTGATTATCAGTCCATGACAACGATGATAACCACAATCAGTATATTAGGCTGTAAATCAATTAAACGTTAAAAAAGGAGATTCATCATGAAAAAGTTAATGTATGTTGTACTCGTGGCAGCCCTGGTTGCAGGTTGCAGCTCGACCTCATCTGTTATGAAGAAAGAGCATTTCGAAAAAGCGGAACTGGGATATATGACCATTTTGCGCAGTGACAATAACGGCGCTGTGGAAAGCGCCATTTTCACGATTGTGGAAAATCAGCTTCATTATCCCAAACAAAATACTGCTGTATTGCAGCGGGAATTAGCCCGGCTGACAGTCGAGGGCGCCACGCCGGCAATCCGAACCAAAGCAGAGCTGGCACACCAGTTTCTGAAACAAAATGATGCAGAAATGGTGTCGCAGGTCGTGGCAGACTATATCGACCCGGAAAAATTATTCGGGGTTATTTCCAAAACATTGAACAATGAAGCATTATTGGCAAATGAATAATAATTCGCATTCAAAGATTGTCTGGCAAAAAAGTCTTCTGTTATTGATACCTGTATTGATGATTATGTTTGCTTCATCTGATCTTCCGGCACTTGAGCGAGGCATGAAGCGGATCGTAAATCTGAATGGTCGTTGGAAATTCGAAATCGGAGATAACCCGCGATGGGCTGACCCAAAATTCGATGATAATTCCTGGGAAGAAATCTACGTACCGTCGAGCTGGGAAGACGAAGGTTTTCCCGGCTACGACGGTTTTGCCTGGTATCGTACCTCATTTGAATTAGACCGCATCGAGGAAAATAAAACATACTATCTCTATCTCGGAACGATCGATGATGTGGATGAAACTTATTTCAATGGGCATTATCTGGGATCATCGGGTGTATTTCCGCCGGATTTTGTCACGGCGGCTGCTATTTTTCGGCGATATGTTATTCCGGAGGAGTATTTCAATCCGAAGGGAAAAAATGAGATCGCTGTTCGCGTGTACGACGGGCTCGGTCTCGGCGGAATCAAGCGAGGAAGCGCGGGCATTTACATGTACGATCCGAAGATCGAATTGGATATCAATTTAAGCGGGATCTGGAAATTCAAGCCGGGAGATGATCTCTCCTGGAAAAATGATATCGATGACAGCGACTGGGATAAGATTATCGTCCCAGGTTATTGGGAATCGCAGGGATACCCCGATTTAGCGGGATTTGCCTGGTATCGAAAAAAAATCACAATCGACCGGAAACACAAAAATGAGCACCTGATTCTGTTATTCGATAAAATCGATGATATGGATCAAACGTATGTGAACGGGCAGTTGGTGGGACACACGGGAAACATCCCCGATAATCCGAACGAGATTGTGACGAACACGACCGATGCGGCAGAGCTGCGGGCATATTATCTTCCAAAAGAATTATTGAAGTTCGATGGCGAGAATCAGATTGCGGTGCGCGTGTTCGACGGTCCTGAACATGGCGGCATTAAGGAAGCGCCGGTGGGTATTATGACCCGCGACAAATATCTGGAATGGAAAAAACGACGCGAGCGCGGGGGGAGTCTGTGGGAGGTGATTTTGCAGGAGCTGGGATTTTAACAACAGAATGCGGATCAAACGGACAAGGTAATCCGGCGTGGGTGTTTATTACAAATAATCCAAAATCTTTGAGATTTAAAAACCATATTATGTTAGTGACTTTTGCAGTTTTAGAGCGCTAACATCCCCCTGAACCGCCTGCGGCGGATCATCCCCCTTCAAAGGGGGAATTTTGGTTTGGAGCATTTTCAATTTAAGTTTATCGGGCAATCGGCTGCCACCCTTTCCCGCTGCAGCTTATAAAGGAACTACACTCCGGTTGCATGCCGGAGTTTTGGCTCACGGGGTGCAGTCCATAAAAGGACTGCACTCCGGATGAACTCACGATTCGATTTGATTTTGAAAACCGCTGAAGCGGTTGTCGATTTTCGTTCGGATAAAAACACCACAATGAATTGTGGTGCTGGTTTTGTTCGGCTAACGCTGGTCTACCCCTTCTCCACCGCAGTTCATAAATGCACCTGAGGCGCAAGGGGGACTGCACTCCGAATAACTCATGATTCGATTTGATTTTGAAAACCGCTGAAGCGGTTGTCGGTTTTCGTTTGGATAAAAAACACCACAATAAATTGTGGTGCTGGTTCAACTGTATGTTTGTTCGGCTAAAGCCGGTCTCCCCCTCCCCCTTCCCCACCGCAGTCCATTAAGGGACTGCACCCTGATGCACTCCGGAGTTTTGGCTCACGGGCGTGCAGTTCATAAAGGAACTGCACTCCGGTGCGGATTCCGAATCACTAATTACTTATCACGAATCTCGTATAACTTCCCTTTAATATACCTTTGGCAAATAGTGCGGAGCGACCTGATACGGAACCAGCATCCGCGCTGCCAGCGGATAGATCCGCTCGTGAGCTCTTCTGGCGGCGCGAACGAGTGCGGCGTACGGTTTGTGGCAGACGTCGTATAAACCGATATTGTAATTTTCGCCGTCGTATCTGCCGAGCGCCGACTGATCATACAGTTTAAACCAGTGAGCGCCTATGCAATACGGATTTGCCGC
>WJJN01000683.1 GCA_014729735.1 Candidatus Zhuqueibacterota bacterium | reverse complement strand
ATTTACTACTGCTGGCATGTCAGGGATTTGGAGCGTACGCACTGGGATTTGCAGAAGATACTGAGCCGGAGCGTGCCCGGATGTTCTATCTGCGCGGCAGGGATTATGGATTGCGCATTTTAAATAAAAAAAATGACTTTCGCAAAGCACTGAAGGGCAGTACTAGTAAATTGGAATCGGCAATGTCAACTTTTGATAAAGACGACATTCCGGCATTGTTCTGGACTGCCTACTGCTGGGCTGGCTGGATAAATCTCAATTTTACCGATCCGCAGGCACTGGCAGATTTGCCTCGTGTGCAGCACATCATGCAGCGGGTGATTGAACTGGATGAATCGTTCTTCTTTGGTGGGGCGCACCTGTTTTTCGGCACGATTTACGCTGCAAGACCGGCAATGCTCGGTGGCAATATCGAAAAAGCGAACATGCATTTTCAAAAATGTTTTGAATTCAGTAATGAAAAATTCCTGCTGCCGTATGTCTATTATGCGAAATATTACGCCAGCCGCACTTTTGATCGGGAATTGTATGAACAGACGCTGAAAGATGTCATTGATACGCCAGACGATATTTTCCCGGAACAGAATCTGCCCAATGCAATTGCCAAACAAAAAGCCCGGATTTTGCTGGCGCAGGCAGACGATTTGTTTTGAAGATGGAACGGTATACAGCAATAGATACACTAAATTTATCCGGACAGAGATCAGAATCTGATCAATTTTAATAATTGAATACATCGAAGAACTAATAATCAGGATATCTGCATGAACTACAAGAAAAAAGGGCTTTCATCTAACATCGTGCTGATGTTGACTTTGCTGGGCATCATACTTATTTTAATGTTCTTAATCAATAAACGAAAAACGATTCTATCTGATTTCAGACCATCGCTGGAACAGTTCGAAGGACAGGCGGCAGTTATTAAAAACCGGTACATGAACCGACCGTATCGATTCTCCATTTCCGCACCGGACTCTTTGTGGCATTTTTCATATTCTGCTAATGTCGATTCCACATCAATTCTTCAAGGAAGTGAATTCGATCCCTTTAACCTGGTGACGGTAAGCAGGGATTTTGCCGGTGATACGGTTGCTGTGGTGAAAGCCGGGGTATTCAGGAGGCAGGGAGAATTATCCCCGCAACAAATCGCAGCCCGAAGTTTAAGACATGTGGTTGAAACCCGCAAGACAGCTTCGGAATCTGTAAATGTCGTGGCAGATGTAACAGTCGCCCAAAGTGCCAATCTCTCCAGTTATTTTTATGTGGTTGAATTCCCCCTGAACTCTCCCCATCCATACCCTGTACGGGTTGTAATGTTCGTCCTATGGAATGATGTCGTTTACCGGATTCTGTGTCAGGTTCGTCGCGAGAGTTATGAAGAATTCCGAACGGATTTCGAATATTTCCTGAAAAGTTTTAGTTTTATTTGATTTTCAATACTGAATAATATCAGCAAATCTCCGATGATTCGATCCTGGCGGAGCCTCGTAAAATTTTAAAATCTGAATTTTATATGACGCTTAAACATGTGAGCCTCGATTGAGCAAAACGTTTCATTGTGATGGATATATTAACCTTTTAATTATCCATTGTTTCGTATCGATGGTGCTCCATGATTAGTGGTTTTAAGGACAAAAAAATAAGCTCAAAAAATTCAGAATTTTTCCCTTCTGCCGATACACTAATCAGATCACAAATTTGAAGTTCATTTGTTCTCTGTTATAAGAGTTCCTTCTGTGGAAATTACAAGGGATGCAGAAAATGGAATCGGATTGATGTGATTGCTAAGACGAATGAGTTGAGATTGATGAATGTGGAAAAGGAAATGGATATTTTGCATCCCTTGTATTTTTGAAATCAAACCAATATCACTTTAATAAATTGTTGTCCCTATTATAAACGAAAATGTCCAAAAGTAGGGCTTGTGTTCAAGCTCTACAGTTTGGACATTTACATTTGCAGAAATAATTGACTCCTTTTTTCTGACCGGAACTACTCAGCAATCCTTTTACGCTGTTTCACTATTCTCTCACGACGCTCTCTCTCTATCGTTTTTTTCAATCCTTCCAACGGACTCCAAAATTCGACATCGATCTCACTATCTTCATCGCAAATATATTCTATAAGCGTCTCTGTATAATAGTCCGTCGTGGTCGTTAAATCCAGTTGTGTGATTGCCGAACACGTCTGTACACCGCTGACTTCATATCCCAGTACACCCATCCATTCGGAATCAAATGGAATATTTTCAATCTTAAACGTATAAACCGTTTCTGAATATATCACATGCCCTTCGGGATAGCCGAACGTTTCATTTATCGTTACTTCTGTTACCATATCCCATGCCTCGTTCACTTTCGCAGTCATCGTTCCGCGCTCAAACCAGCCGTCTGTGTGCGTGGTATCCCACGTGGCATTAAACGTATTGCCCTTAAATTTTCCTTCCGGGAATGCCGAAACCTGCCAGATCGTTTGATTTTCATAATTCTTGACACTGTCCTGATACGCATGAAAACGGCGTTGGAAGGTCCCTTTTGCTGTCAAATCGACGAAGCATTCATTGAATTCGGGGGGCTCTTTTAATCTGATCTCCAGATTTATCTCGGATGATTCCGTATAAGGTGAGACCGAACGTTTGTTTGTTACTAGAGCGATTAAATGCCAGCCCTCATCTTTCATAATCCGCACATCCGGAATCGATAAATTCTCACTTTCGCTATTCAGATATTGAATCGTTCTGCTTTTGTATTTAAATACAGTGATCTCATTCTCACCGCCGCTGGCGGTGAATTCAAGGGTTGCAGATGAATCTATGTCAGCATAATTCAAAGCGATTCGATACAGGCGTCCCGACAGATCCGGGAACTGATCGGTGAATGTCTCGAGTGTGTCTGAATCGGTATCAATACTGAATTCGCCGTGCACACGTGATACCCAGAAAGACGGCAGTAATCCGTACAAATTTCCCAAAATATAGTCACGCAAAAATGTCCCATACCAAACTGACGCTCCTTCCGTGCCTTTTTCGATCGCAGCAACCGGTTTGGAACCGCTGAAAATATGCTTGTATATTTGAACCAGTTTGTCCTCACCGTATTGAGCTGTCAGATACTTTATCGCCGACGACATCCCGTATCCGTGATATCGAGCATTTTCTGCTGCTCCTTTTTCCGCGCCATTAAATGGTGCCATTTCATTTCCGCTTCGGACAGACGACACAAAATTTGGCGTCGTCGTGAATTTTTCCTCGATCCAGACGGCTGTTGCCTCGTCCAGCCACTCGTAATCGGAAGAAAATTTTGCCTTTGAATATGCACTTCGGTTATCATACAAACCCTGCACCAGATGGAAAAATTCATGTCCCGCTGTCAACCGAAGCTCCTCGGCCTCAGTTATTTTTTTGCTGTTAAATTCCAGGTACCCGCCATAAAACATTGAATAACTGTAGTAACCATACTTGTCGTCATCCAATGGTAGAACCGTAACGTCGACCGGATAATCGCGTTTTTCCTCGTGTTCAAATCCCAACGTTTTAAGAATGGAATACGCTTCTTCGAGATGATTCCCCAACTCGGTGAGGCTGTTTTTGTTTATTGATTTAAGTGTTGTCTCGATCTTAAAATGTCCCTGGCTGGATAATACAGACGTGATGAAATCAGAACCTTGAAAATAGAGCGTCTCATCGGAAATTTGTTGATCGAGAAATTTTCCCAGATTCAAATCATTGGCAGCGCTGATAGGAGGGACCGGAAGTTGAAACACAAGGTAGCCGGCAGAGTCTTTCGCCGAGACCAATTGGTATGCATCCTGTGACAAATCCAGACTTTTTATATACAATTTTTCACCCACTGCGATCGCAGCTTCGTTCGAAATATCTGTGCTGTGCTTCAGGAGTATTCTCAATGGTTTCGAAAATTCCGATGGAATCCCCTCGACCATAAAGAGATCAGTGATGGCATCTGCGCCAAGGGGACTTTGCTGTTCGGGTGAATGCAACTTCAATTCAACCTGCGAAGTGAACGCACCGGCAGGAATTTGCAGCGAAAATTTTTCTGATGAAAGCGTGCCA
The DNA here is from genome assembly GCA_014729735.1 of Candidatus Zhuqueibacterota bacterium. GTDB lineage: Bacteria > Zhuqueibacterota > Zhuqueibacteria > Thermofontimicrobiales > Thiofontviventaceae > Mariaggregatimicrobium. The sequence continues at coordinate 778 of WJJN01000683.1, read as the reverse complement.
CCTTCAGCGCCCACATTAAGAGTTGCTAACAAGGTATCTTCAACTTCGGACGGATTCGTCGATTTTTTACCCGAGCATGAGAAAAAAATAAGCAGAGCCAATACGAGTAACAGAATTGTATGTGTTTTCATCGGATGTCTCCTTTTTTTTGAAATGTGATTTGAAAGTTTTTTATGCGGGTGCTAATTATTCTCCGTTGTGAGTGAATAATCAGTTATTTTTCGGGAAACCAGGCAATTCGCTGGTGTAGAGATTAGGGGCTTTCTGTTTTGTACTGATCTGTTATTAACATTTTCAGCGTGACATTAAAAATACGCATTTTGCTGAATAAATGCAATAAAAATTTGTTGAATGTTTGGTAATATTTTGACAACGCAAACTGAACAGGTCTTGGGAATTGACATTAGGAGGAAAGGCTGCAAAAACGATGGCAAATATGGAGAAAATAATTTTACAGCCGTTGTATTTTGAGGTATACCAAAGCAATTCTGTGTTTTTTGAGATAATTTGTTTAACAAAAATCAGTAAAATGAGAAAAAATTGGTTAAAAAAAGAATCAAATGGAGCTTCTGATGGCAATTAAGCTAACTTTTTATTTAACAAAAAATAACCCCTCAAGTTTTACGGCTATCCCCTTAACTCAGCAATTTTCAAATTTAGAATTTATTTGAATTTTTGAGTTCCCCCCTTTGAAGGGGGGACAGGGGGGATGTCACTTAATTTCAATCACTTATGATAACATCCCCCTAAATCCCCCTTCAAAGGGGGACTTCCAATT
>WJJN01000102.1 GCA_014729735.1 Candidatus Zhuqueibacterota bacterium | reverse complement strand
TTGTCGATCGTGATTCCAGATTATATGCCGGATTGAGTTTAACCATCGCAACAATTTTGATTTCGATATTCTGGGAGATTGGTCACGACAAGATCGATGAAATCGTTTATTTGAAGGGATTAAAATTTTTGACTCCGGATGGATTCTGGCTAATTATGAATACACTTATGTTCTTCGGAATTATAAGAATTCTCTATTTTAAGGAGTGGTTTAGTCAGCAATCATCTCTAAAACAACTTGTTATTGATGTGGGAATAACGCTATATTCAATATATTATCTGCTATTTATGATATTTAATATTCTGTTAAACTCGCCGATGAATATTGATTGGATCGTTTCAATTAAAGATTTTCTATTCCAAAGGTACATATTAGTTCACTTCATCATGCTATCATTTGCGTTTTTACTTTTGAATAAATTAATATTCAGAATTTTATATAGATTTTTGAAGCTGAAACCATTTAAGTGAAAGGAACTGCATCATGGGAATCGCTAACAGGGTGGATACGGAGAATTTGTGTTGGGAAAAAAGGTTTTCAGAAAAGAATCAAATACCTACAGTCAACTCCCAATTATTTACTAGAATCGATGATTTTTATGTCGTTAAACGTTTCGAAGAAATAGGTCACTTGCCAGAATATATTCAAATAGGTGGAAAAATTTATAAGCGGTTTCTGGAGATATTCTATTTAGAAAAGAAATTAGCTGAATTATCAATAAGCAGCGTTTTGAAAATTTGTGATATTCGATTAAAAAATTTAAAAAGCGTGGCATCATTAGATTATAATAAGTATATTATTTGTGAGCTAATTAAAAAGTCAATAGAGCCTGCTATCAATAACGACAGCAGCGAAAAAAAAATTCTTGATTTTGGGATCGGCTCCGGCATCTCACTGGATTGCTTGAAGCAGGTAGATAATGACAACTTGTTCGAATTAGTCGGAACTGATATTTCTCACGATGCACTCCGTGAATCTGCCGGCAAAGGAATCGATACATTTTATTGGAGAAATGGTAAGCATGTCCACCCCGAAAGCTTTGATGCAATCTTCAGTTCGTTTGTATTTGATTTTCATATCACTTTCAATGAAATTAAACGCTTGCATTCATTGCTAAAAAAAGACCGGAGAATGGTTCTGAATATGTATAAGAACGATAACGAGAATTTTGAAAATATAAAACGAAAATTATCACGGGCTGGTTTTAGGATTAAAGATAAAGAATTGAAAATTGCTAAAGACCGTTTCGGTATTAAGCATAATAAAGAGAAGATTATCATTGCCGAAAAAATGTGATGCACACCGAAAATTATTAAAAAATATATACAATATTTAATCCCTGAAATAGTATGCTTATTTCACTTTCAGGGATTTTTTGTATCAATTTAATGTTGAAAAAGCAGCAAAGGTTGCATTTGAACTCACATCCGCATGAGTCGCAAGCTAATCCAACCAAGTTTGATTCTCTTATTTTTGAGATCAAGAAAATTTATTATGATACCGGCAACTATGATCTGGCTATTGAAAAATACAGGGAGCTTTTAGCTGATAAGCGCCTGAATAAGTTATTAAGAGCCAGGATTTATCATCAGATTGCCAAATCATACCGGGCAAAAGGTGAATTCGCAAATGCAATTAGTAATTATAAAGTAGCCATAAAGCATAATCCCAAAGGTTATGAATCCTTTTGTGGTCTGGGAGCTGTCTATCGCCTGAAAAATAAATCTGACTTATTTGAAGCTGAAAGAGCGATAAAAAAAGCTCTTGAACTGAGAAAAGGATGTACTGCATTCGATCAATTGGGATTGATCTATCGAGATAAGGGAGAATATCATCAAGCCTTAAAATGGCATCGATATGCCTGGAATATAGAACGAAACGCAATTACTGCATTTTACATGGCGCTACTGCATTTCAAATTGTCGAATAAGATAAGAATGAGATATTACTTTTTTCGTGCTGTGAGAATGGCTGCAACAAGTATTAGAAGGAAAGAGCGTATTCATTGGATGTATCACATTCTTGGGATTTACAATTTATTAAATAAAAATTTTGATAAAGGACTAAAAAAATTCAAACTTGGCTGCAATCACAATAAGTCCAGTCTCGTAAAAAAAGCTATGACCGGTCACCTCGAATTTATCTCGGATATCATCATCGAGAAAATCGGAATGGAAAAATATCAATCCATCGTCAAACTATTTCAGTAATCCCATATTATTTAATCTGCTTTTTCATTATGTCCCTCACCATCTTCGCTGTTCACAAAATTTCCAGCGAAACATTACCCCTTTTCTCCGCTAACTTATTAAATTCCGCATTATTCACTTGCTTTTTAAAAATGAAATAATTAATTTAGTGAAACATATTAAATTATTATAAAAGTATAACAAATTAAGAAATCAATCACTTGTGAGGTGCGATATGAATTCCCGAAAAATGTGGTTCTGCTTACTGTTCAGCCTGTTACTGCTGACGAATTCCGGATTTTCGCAGATAGACAGGCAGTATCAGCCTGTGATAATAAGCGGGGAAAATGCATCAGAGCTGTGGAATACAAATGTTGATAATATGTACTTAATGTCCTTTAATGCAACGGAGAATTCATGGAATGTCATTGCATTCCAGGTGGATGAAGTGGACTCCAGCGCAGAAGACGAAGATAAATATTTCTCCGGAGAGCCGGAAGGACTTGCCGGCATTTTCGATCTCGATGACGAACTGGTGTTCATCGCCGGCGATATTGGCGGCGACCGGGCGGATTCCACGCAATGGGCGGAAAATACGGATTCGATTCGTTACGAGATCACGCTGGTCGATACGGTGGATGGATCGATGGGCTATGTTTATGTCTGCTTTTCGGAGCTGCCGCTGGTAATCCCGGAGTTTCAGTACGATATGGCATACGACGAAGCGACGGACCAGGTCTCGTCGTTGGCGTACGAAGCCGGTTTCAATCAAACCGGCTTGCTTAGCGATGTGCGCATTTTGCCGGAGATCAGTGGAAATGGCGAGGAAATTTTCGACCGGGTGAAGGTGCGGCTGTTCGGCGTACTAAATATTCTGTTCCCCATTCCAATTCCTCTTGCCGAAGATGGTCTCGAAGCGGATTCCGCCTGGGCAAAAGTCGGTCCGGTTCGTGCTATCCGGAATCTAAAAGCGAGATTTGCATTGCGGGCAGGGAGTCTGGAAGAAATCAGCGATCCCTTCGTGCAGACATCATTTTTCTATCCTTACAGCAATAATTTTTCCATTACTTTTCCCATTGAAAATGTAGTTGATTATGTTGATATTTTATATGCCCGGCTTTCCTGGGACATGAATGCCAATGCTTCGGGTATGACTTTTTATAGCGAAAATAACATGCAGGGCATCACCGTCGATGGAAGCGGCGATAAAGAAGGGATTTCTACCGAAAGCCGCGCCGGAGATCTGGAATGGTCGATGGTATCCGGCGATCCGGGAACAATGGTGAATGTGTTCTATTTGCCGAATTTGGGTTCAACGCAGGGAATTTTCTATTTCGATAACACAGATGACGATACCCTGACCACCGGTGATTATGAAAACAGCGAAGAATATACATTCGATACCGGCGACAGCGTGGCGTATGGCGATAATGGCTATTTTGTATATGATGAGGATCGTATCGAAGTCACGGAATTGACGCTGGCGTATTATAATTTCTTCCTGCCGCCATCGTTTACGCCGGAACAGGCATCGCTGCTGACCGAGCAATTGCAACAGCCGCTGGATTATTCTATCATGCAGCAGAAATATACGCCGCCGACCAGTGTTGCAGGTGCGATAACGAATTCGCCAAAGGACTTTAAATTGAACCAAAATTATCCTAATCCGTTTAATGCATCAACAGTGATTTCATTCAACTTGCCGCAAACTGCGGACGTGAATTTGACGATATACGATGTTACGGGACGACAGATTCGGGAACTGATAAATGAGAATATGGGGGCAGGCGCGCAGCAGGCTATCTGGGACGGCAGGAACGATTTCGGCGATTATGCGCCGTCGGGAATTTATGTTTATCAGTTGAAAATGAATTCACTGGTTCAATCGAAGAAAATGGTATTTGTGAAGTAGAATTATCCGGAGTGAACTACCTTTAGGACTCAAGAGTTACTTTTTAGTGTCATTCCTGCGAATGCAGGAATCTCCTGACGTTTTGATAATCAGGAGATTCCGGGAC